>CBDVBU010000143.1:0-8367 GCA_965372295.1 uncultured Phycisphaerae bacterium | reverse complement strand
TGGGACTGCCCGAAGATATGGTATGGCGGCATCCTTTCCCCGGCCCGGGCCTGGCGGTCCGCGTCGTCGGCGATATTACGCCGCAGCGGCTGGAAATACTCCGAGCCGCTGACGAAATACTGATAGATGAAATCAAGTCGGCGGGTCTTTACAGAAAAATATCCCAGGCCCTGGCCGTGCTGCTGCCCATCTCAACTGTCGGCGTGATGGGCGATGAGCGAAGCTACGAAAACGTCGTCGCCATCCGGGCCGTCGAGACCGTCGATTTCATGACCGCCGATTTCTCAAGAATCCCATACGAAGTCCTCGCCGTTATATCCAATCGCATAATAAATGAAGTCCGCGGCGTCAACCGGGTCGTTTACGACGTCTCCAGCAAACCGCCCGCAACAATAGAATGGGAATGACGATCAGTGCTACACTGTGTGGCCTGCGGTCGTCATCCCGAGCGAAGTCGAGGGATCTATTGATAAATCCCCCGCGAGGCGGCTCATTCAGCCACTATTTTCCCTTTAAAAGAGATGTTTGATTGACAAAACACCCAAATTTCTCTATACTCCTATTATGAGCCCTACGATCTTTCGCGTTGGAAATTACAGATTTTACTTCTTCTCAAGAGAAGAGGAAAGAATTCATGTCCATATTGTTTCGCCGGATGGTGAGGCAAAATTCTGGGTTGAACCTATAGTGGCGCTGGTGGCACATACCGGTTTTTCAAAGAGGCAGCTTGGACGGCTGCATAAAATAATTGAGGAACATAAAAGTGAAATCGTCAAAGCGTGGCAAAAACACTTTGAGGCCTGAAATAACGAACGTTTCCGAGCATGGCTTTTGGCTATTTTTCAAAGGTAAGGAATACTTCCTGGCCTTCGAGCAGTTTCCATGGTTCAGGAACGCAACCGTGCAGCAGATAAGCGATATTCAGTTGTTACACCAAGGGCATCTCTACTGGCCAAGCCTCGATGTGGACCTCTCCTTTGACATCATCGAGCATCCGGAAAAATATAAGCTGATAGCCAAGTAAGCAATTGTGTGACGTGCACACCCTGACTTCTATTCCCTCGACGTAATATCCAACCGCATAATAAACGAAGTCCGCGGCGTCAACCGAGTAGTCTACGACATCTCCAGCAAACCCCCAGCAACCATCGAATGGGAATAGTGCTTTGTAGCAACTCAAAAAACAAGTGTCATACCTTCCCCACATTTATATGGATAATTTCTATATCTGAACTGATGAGTCCATCCAAATCATGCTGCATAACCTTATACGTTTCTTTGTTTGTAAAAACAAGCATCTTCCTTGCTGCTGGAATCATTTCCAAATACCTGCAGGCTTCTAAAACACGGGGAAAACGTGTGTTGGCGTGAGCTTTCTTTGTGTATTTATAGCTTTTGACTTCACCAATGATACTTTTGCCTTCAGTTACTATATCAAATTCATGCTTAATTGCTTCCCCATTTGAACGGTGACCAACAATTAAGGTTCTATCGTTTCTTCCAGTATAGAGTTTTTTCTGGAATCTTTCTTCTAGCCTCTTTCTAACCTTTCGTTCAGCATCGAATCCTTTTGGATTGGTTTGCAGGTTTCGTCGTTCTTCAGAAGAAAATAACTTTCTATATCTTCCGCGATCGCTAGTTATTTGACTGCGATACCAATACCAGTGGGTCTTTTTCCATTTACTCTTGGGGAAGTGCTTTTTTACTTTTTCGGTTACGGTTTTGTAATCGATTTTACCGCTCGTTCGGTGGATTAAATCAAACACCAATTCTTTTACGCTTCTATACATTCTATTATGCCTTTATTTAAGCCGCCAGTGACCAGATGATTTTAACTGCTCAACTTTATCTTCTGCCTCTAACTCTCTCAACAAAGCGACAATCCAATATTGTTGATGTGTTGAAGTTGCTTTCTCATAGCCCCCCCAATCAAATCCGCATTCTCGAAAAATCTCTGCTTGTTTCATTCCTAAACCAGAGACTTTACACTTACTATTCGAATTCATAAAATCAAGCACTAATTGTTTTGCGCGTTTTCTGATTTCATTTCCTTGCTCTTTGAAATTATTCATCCTTCTCCTTTGAAGCATAACGTCAAGACTGACTGTGCTTTCAAACTACATTCGGATTTGAATTCCGGGGACATTTATTTCCATCCAATATATGCGCCCTAAACTCACGAATAATTGAGTACGACCGCCATATTATATCAAAGCCATTACTAACGACCACAGATTCAGGATGCCTAGCCTTGCCGCACACTGATAATAAATCTACATTATGAAGCGGGATTTGCAATAAAAATCACGTAACGGCAGATCCTTCAACTTTGATCACGGTAACACGGAAAATGGTCATGTGTTACGTTAAGATGGGTAAGATATGTGCCAATTTTCGACCAAAAGCGATGGTAGTTGAAAGTAAAAATAAAAAAGTTTAAATATTTTTTTATTCCATGCCAAACAAGGACTTACGGTGAAAATAGCGTCTACAATTTTGTAGTTTTTCGCATCAAACGCGCAGGTTGGTTCAATAGTAGAGGGGCGTCTTTCGGCCTCCGGCCGAAAGGCAAGTAAAAAGGTAAAAGGAAAAAGGCAAAAAAAGCCATGGGGGCTGCAAATAATTATCGATTATTGGGAGCATAAGGCCGATTGCCTGACTCCCTAATCTCTAATTCTCTAATTCACTAATCTCTAATTCACTAAACCTCCGGGGGAGTTAAATTCAGTTCACCATAATCATCCCGATCTGGATTGTCTGGATTGCTATTCGGCCGGTACTTTTATATCGACGAATTCGGTATGGGTATGCTTTCTGCCGGATACCGCTTACACAGGGAAAATACGCCACTGTTGATCCGGATGATTATTTTCGGCTTTCAAAACACAAATGGTTCACCGTCAAGGGCTGCTCGACATTCTACGCGGTCCGCTCGGTTAACAGAGGGGGCAAATGTTATCGTATTCGCATGCACCGTGAGGTAATCAAAATCCCCGATGATATGTTTACTGATCACATTAACCAAAATGGTCTTGATAATCGTAAGGCAAATCTTCGTCCGGCCACAATGGCTCAGAATATACGCAATCGAAAGAAATATTCAGGCATGAGCCGTTCACGCTATAAAGGGCTTCTCTGGGACAGACACTGGAAAAAATGGCGGGTTCGGATATGCCTCAACAGGACCAAGATACAACTTGGCTTATTTGACAACGAGATCGAGGCGGCCAAGGCTTATGACCGGGCCGCAAAGAAATACCACGGCCGGTTCGCAAGTCTGAATTTCCCGGAATAAGCTTAGAGAATTGGTTGATTAGAGATTGTACCAATTGTGATTATGATTTGCGCCTTTGTTATTTCGACCGGAGGGCCACAGTATGGCCCGAAGTGGAGAAATCTATTAAAAAAAAAGATTTCTCCACTCCGCTTCGCTGCGCTCGAAATGACACGAGCAAGCGCATTGATTATGCACAATTGGAATTAGGGCAAGAGAACTGGATTCCTGCTTTCGCAGGAATGACAATACGAGACACGAGATGCGAGATACGATGGATGAGGGACGATAGATGATTTAAGAATTTTGGTCCATCAATTTTATGAAGTCGTCGAACAGATAATTCGAGTCGTGTGGGCCGGGGGAGGCTTCGGGGTGGTACTGGACGGAGTAGGCGGGCTTGTCTTTGCAGCGGAGACCCTCGTTTGTGTTGTCGTTGAGGTTCAGGTGCGTCAGCTCGACCTCTTTTTCTTTAAGCGAATCCATGTCTACGCAGAAGCCGTGGTTCTGGCTGGTGATTTCAATCTTTCCCGTCTTGAGGTTCTTGACGGGGTGATTAGCGCCACGGTGACCGAACTTGAGTTTATAAGTTTTGGCGCCGAGTGTCAGGGCGAGAATCTGGTGGCCGAGGCATATCCCGAAAATGGGGACTTTGCCGAGCAGTTTGCGGACGGTTTCGATTGCGTAATCAACAGGCGCCGGGTCGCCGGGGCCGTTACTTAAAAATACGCCGTCCGGTTTTCGCGCCAGGACTTGTTTAGCTGATGTCGAAGCGGGCATGACATTAACATCGCAGCCGTGCGAGCGAAGAAGGCGGAGAATGTTCTGTTTGATGCCGTAATCGAAGGCGACGACTTTGTATTTCTTTTTGGGTGCGCATTCGACGTTGCTCAATACATCGACGACGCCTTGCTCCCAGCGATAAGGTTTCTCCGTGGTGACGTCTTTGACAATGTCCCTGCCGAGAAGGCCGGGGTATCGGTCGAGCGTCTTCCTCATATTCGTTGTGCTGAATTCGGTCGAAGAGATAATGCCTCGCATGGCTCCTTTGGTGCGGATGTGCCTGACGAGGGCGCGTGTGTCGATGCCTTCGAGGCCGACGATATTGTTGGCTTTTAGGTACTCGCTGAGCGAGGCGGTATTTCTCCAACTGCTGGGATAATCGCAGTTTTCCTTGACGATAAAGCCGGCGGCGAAGATTTTACCCGATTCCCAATCGGCCTTGTTCGTGCCGTAGTTGCCGATCAGGGGGTATGTCATCGTGATTATCTGCTCGTTGTAGGATGGGTCGGTGAGTATTTCCTGGTAGCCGGACATGGCCGTATTGAAGACAACTTCGCCGCACTTCTGGCCGGTGGCGCCGAAGGAGGTGCCTTCAAAAACGGTGCCGTCTTCCAATAACAAAATCGCTTTCACCTGCCGGTTTCCTTTATCGATAGTATAGTTGAATGGGCTTAACGTCTATTTTCCTTTGTTTCATGGCCTCGATAGCCTTTGCCACCGCCATGGCTCCCCTTATGGTTGTGACGTAGGGCACCTGCCTGTCGAGGGCGGTCCTTCTGATCGAGAACGAGTCCTTAATCGACTGCTTGCCGATCGTCGTATTGATAATCAGGTCGATCTCGTCGTTAATGATGGAGTCAACGATGTTCGGCCTGCCCTCGGTCATTTTCAATGCGAACTGGGATGGGATATTATTGTTGATCATTGCGATGCACGTGCCTTTTGTCGCGATAATCTTAAAGCCCATTTCGTGCATTTTGCGAGCGACTTCGACTGCTCTTGCTTTGTCGCTGTCTTTGACACTGAACAAAACGTTGCCGCCGGTCGGCAGAATATTGCCTGCTGCGATCTGCGATTTTGCGAACGCGATGCCGAAGTCATCCGAGATGCCCATGACCTCGCCGGTCGATAGCATCTCGGGACCTAAAAGCGTGTCGATGCCGGGGAACTTCAGGAACGGAAAGACTGCTTCTTTGACGGAGAAGTGGCTGCGATGCACTTCCTGCGTAAAACCAAGCTCGTCCAATGTCATGCCTGTCATGACTTTTGCCGCGAGCTTTGCCAGCGGAACTCCGATTGCCTTACTCACAAACGGAATCGTCCGGGATGCTCTCGGATTGACTTCGAGGATATAGACCTTGCCGTCTTTGACAGCGAACTGGATGTTAATCAGGCCCTTGACTTTCAGTTCCAGTGCCAGCAGTTTGGCCTGTCTTGTGATCTCAGCCAGGACCGTTTTGCTTATCGAGATCGGAGGCAGCGAGCAGGCACTGTCACCGGAATGTACGCCGGCTTCCTCGATGTGTTCCATGATACCGCCGATGACGACCTTGCTGCCGTCACTGATGGCATCGACGTCCAGCTCGGTCGCATCGTCGAGGAATTTGTCGACCAGTACCGGATGTTTGCCCGAGACTTCGATTGCTTCTTCAACGCCGGCTTTCAATTCTTCCTGGTCGTAAACAATCTGCATGGCGCGGCCGCCCAGAACAAATGAGGGCCTGATGAGCAGCGGGAAACCGAGTTCATTAGCGATTTTGAGAGTCTGAGCATAAGTTGTCGCCGTGCCGCTGTAAGGCTGGCGGAGCTTGAGCTTATCGACCAGTTTGTTGAATCGCTTGCGGTCTTCGGCGCGGTCGATGCTGTCGGGCGAGGTGCCGATGATTTTTACGCCGGCCTTTTCGAGAGGCACCGCCAGTTTCAGCGGCGTTTGCCCGCCGAACTGCACGATGACGCCATCCGGATTTTCCTTCTCCACAATGGACATCACATCTTCGAACGTTAGCGGCTCGAAGTACAGCCGGTCCGAGGTGTCGTAATCGGTGCTGACCGTCTCGGGATTGCAGTTGATCATGATCGATTCGATGCCGATTTCTCTAAGCGCGAACGCGGCGTGAACGCAGCAGTAGTCGAACTCGATACCCTGGCCGATGCGGTTGGGCCCGCCGCCAAGAATCATGACCTTTTTCCGGCTGGTCGGATTGGCCTCGCACTCGGCCTCGAACGTCGAATAGAAGTATGGAGTCGTCGCTTCGAATTCAGCGCCGCAGGTGTCGACGGTTTTATAGACGGCATTGAGATGGAGGGCCTGCCGGCGTTTCCGCACTTCTAACTCTTTGACGTCGAGCAGGGAGGCCAGGTACTTGTCGCTGAAACCGTACTCTTTCGCTTTTTTCAGGATGGCGGTCCCAAGGCTCATGACGCCGGGACGATTTCGCCGGGTTTGAGTCTGCTTTATCTTTTGTTCGAGATCGATGATGTCCTTTATGTTATTGAGGAACCACGGGTCGATTTTTGTCAGGGCGAAGATTTCCTCAATGGACAGTTTTCGCCGCAGCGCTTCGGCGACGTACCAAAGTTTATCCCAGCAGTTGGTTCGCAGCTTTCTTTTTAGCTCCGGCGTCGAAAGGTTTTTGTTGATGTGCCGGTTATCGAGCGAATAGCGGTCGATTTCCAGCGAGCGAATCGCCTTCTGCAGCGATTCCTTGAACGTCCTGCCGATGGCCATCGCCTCGCCGACCGATTTCATTTGCACGGTCAGTTCGGGACTGGTCTTAGGGAACTTCTCAAACGTAAACCTCGGCCACTTAACCGTACAATAATCAAGTGTGGGTTCGAAGCAGGCCGGCGTCTTTTTCGTAATGTCGTTGGGGATTTCATCGAGTGTGTACCCAACGGCCAGCAGCGAGGCGATCTTGGCGATGGGAAAGCCGGTCGCTTTAGATGCGAGCGCTGAGCTTCGCGAGACCCTCGGGTTCATCTCGATGACGTAAAGCTTGCCGTTATCAGGATTGACGGCAAACTGGATATTCGAGCCGCCGGTTTCGACGCCGATCGCCCTGATAATCTTCAGCGAAGCGTCCCGCATGATCTGGTATTCTTTATCGGTAAGCGTCTGTGCCGGGGCGACCGTGATACTGTCGCCGGTATGAATCCCCATCGGGTCGAGGTTCTCGATAGAGCAGACAATCACGACATTATCTTTTTTATCCCTCATCACCTCAAGCTCGTATTCCTTCCACCCGGCGACGGATTCTTCGACAAGGACCTGGCTCTTGGGGCTCAGGCTCAGGCCCCAGTGAATATATTCGGCGTATTCCTCGGCGTTATAGGCGATGTTTCCGCCCATCCCGCCCAGAGTATAGCTCGGCCTGATAATCGCCGGGTATCCCACAAGGTCGATAATTTTCTTCGCCTGGTCCCATGTATGGGCATATCCACTTTTCGGAACTTCGAGCCCGCACTTTTTGATTATCTTTTTGAACAGGTCTCTTTCCTCGGCCTTCTTGATAGTTCGAAGGTTCGCTCCCAGCATCCGGACTTTATATTTTTTCAGCACGCCGCTCTCGGCCAGATCCACCGCCGTATTCAGCCCGGTCTGCCCACCCAACGTTGGCAGCAGGCTGTCCGGCCGTTCCTTGGCGATAATCTTGGCGACGATCTCCAGCGTAATCGGCTCGATGTACGTCCTGTCGGCCAACTCGGGATCAGTCATAATTGTGGCCGGGTTGCTGTTTATGAGGATTACTTTGAAACCCTCTTTACGCAGGGCCTTGCATGCCTGGGCGCCGGAATAGTCGAACTCGCAGGCCTGACCAATGACAATCGGGCCCGAACCTATAATCAGTATCTTACGTATGTCCTTGCGCTTCGGCATTACAACTTCCAGAGCTTTCCTGCACTTCCATGCTGCCTGCGGCACAAATACCGCCTGAGATTCCCGCACCGAATCCCCATTTAACGACTTGGTGCATAATGGAATCCTGCACACTATACCGGCTAAACCCAAAACCTGCAAGAGGATTTTCTCGATGCTTGATACTTGATACTCGATGCTCGATTTTCGTTGTCATTGCGAGCGAAGCGCGGCAATCTCCATATCAAGATTAGATTCTCGATGTCATTTCGACCGAAGGACTGCCAAAGGCAGGCCGCAGCGGAGAAATCTGTTTAAAACAGTGAAGAAATGAGCAATTATCAAGCTACTTAGACAGGATTACAGGATTAACACAGTATAAATCATCGTCTATCCTGTTATCCTGTCAAAAAACATAAAAAAGATTGCCTTTTTACTTACTTTCGTATATTAT
>CBDVBU010000142.1:0-8383 GCA_965372295.1 uncultured Phycisphaerae bacterium | reverse complement strand
CCCTTGATTCCGAAGCCCAGAATAGCACCCTGTCCGTCCGGCAGGTATTTCTCGGCCAATTTGTAGTCCGGATGCGATTCGAGCCCCGGGTAGTTCACCCAGGTTACTTGCGGCTGTTTTTCGAACCACTGTGCCAGCTTCAGCGCGTTCTCGGAGTGCCTGGGCATGCGCAGATGCAGCGTTTCGAGCCCCTGTAAAAACAAAAAGGCATTGAACGGCGACATGCAGCTACCCATATCGCGGAGGAACTGGGTCCTGGCTTTTATGATGTACGCCAGTTCGCCGACAGCCTCAACATATTTTACGCCGTGATAGCTCGGGTCCGGCTCGGTCATTTCAGGGTAGCGACCATTTGTCCAGTCGAATTTGCCTGAATCAACAATCGCACCGCCGATGCACGTTCCGTGTCCGCCGATGAATTTCGTGCAGCTATGAACGACAATGTCTATGCCGTATTCAAAAGGCCTGAACAGGATGGGCGTTGTGACCGTGTTGTCACAAATTACCGGCATACCGTTCTTGTGGGCTATGTCTGCTATTTTTTCATACTGCAAAATATCATTCTTGGGATTGCCGATGCTCTCAATATAAATCAGTCGGGTATTATCCTTGATCGCTTTGGCAAAATTCTCCGGATCCTTCGGATCGACAAAAGTCACCTCAATGCCAAGTTTGGCGAAAGTATGGCTAAAGAGCGTTACCGTCCCGCCGTAAAGCGAATTCGAGGAGACGATATGACCGCCGGCACCGCAAATGTTGAAGATGCTCACATATATCGCTGACTGGCCCGAGCTGAATGCCAGACCTCCCACTCCACCTTCCAGGGCCGCCAGCCTTTTTTCCAGCACGTCCGTTGTTGGATTCATCAGCCTGGTGTAGATATTGCCGAATTCCTTCAGCGCGAAGAGGTTGGCTGCATGGTCCGTATCCTTAAAGACGTAACTGGTTGTCTGATAAATCGGTACGGCTCTGCTGAGAGTATCTGAATCGACCTGCTGACCCGCATGCAGAGCCAACGTCTCCAGGTGATAATTCGTATTTTCGTCCATTTTATTTCCTCATAAATGTCTAAGAACAGCAAACCAGCAACGAGAGCGGGCTGCTGTCAATTGTGGAATATGCCGATGGCAATCTACCTCAGCACTTCCATAGTAACTTCTGCGGCTCTCTTACCTGAAAGCAGCATTCCTCCGAAAGTCGGTCCCATTCTTGGAAGACCGAACGTAGTTGCGGCGGCCATTCCACCGACAATCAAACCCGGGAATATCTCTTTTGTATTCTCAACAACCGCGTCCTCCGATTCTTCAACGCACATCGCTCCGAAGCCCTTTATGTCCACGAGTCCTCGTTGTTCCAGTGATCGAACCACGACGGCATCGTGCCCGGTTGCATCGAGCATGAGCCTGGATTCGATGGCCACCGGGTCCACGCATGTAAGCGCTCTAGGCAGTGCCGATACCGGCGTCCAGTTAATCACCGCCCCGCAGACCCTGCCGTCCCGCATCACCACATCGTCGAACTTCGTCATGTTCAATACCTTGACGCCGGCATCGCATGCCGCGGCAATCAATTTCGAACACGCATGTGGTCCGTCGGCAACATACAATCCTTCCATTGCTTCCTGGTAAGGCACACCAATCTCGTCGAGGACTTCCTGTGCGGGCGCCCTGACCGTCACCTTGTTCATCAGGTAGCCGCCTATCCAGAATCCGCCGCCGAGGTAATTGTTACTCTCGACAACGAGCGTCTTTTGGCCTTGTTTGGCGAACTCCATTGCCGCAACGAGCCCGCTTGGACCTGCGCCAATAACAATCACATCGTTCTCGATGTGGTCTTCAAATTCTTTTATGAATCCAGATACGATTGCCCTGGTTACATCCTTTTCAGACGCTTTTGAAAAAATCATACTATTATCTCCTTTAACAAATTTATTCTTTGCTTGTTACGTAAATCACCTGCTCGGCGAATAGATTTGGCGCAAATCTTACCGGGCTGAGAGCTGTTTTATTCAAAGGGATCCTTTTTTCGACTTTTACCCCCAGCTTCCTGCAAAGCCGGTCGAAATCTTTTAGCGATAAACAATGTATGTTAGGCGAGTTGCACCAGTCAAACGGAAGCTGCCTGGTTATGGGCGCTTTGCCCTGGAATAGCAATTGCGCCCTGCACCGCCAGTGAGCGAAATTCGGAAAGCTGACGATTACTTTCCTGCCGACCCGCAGCAATTCGGCTAAAACCTTTTCGGGATTCTTTATCGTCTGTACTGTCTGGGACATAATGACATAGTCATAGCTCTTGTCGGTGTAGTTTTCCAAACCTTGTTCGATGTCCTGCTGTATGATAGGCAGCCCTTTCTCTACACAAGCCCGGACAAGGTCCTGGTCGAGCTCGATACCCATGCCTTTAATGTTCTTGTCGGCAGAAAGATTTGCCAGCAACTGGCCATCGCCGCAGCCGATATCCAAAACGGTGCTGTTTGGCTCTATCAGAGATCCGATCTCCTCATAATCGATGCGGATTCGTGTGGCCTGCTTAATATTAAGCTCCGGTGAATTGTCATGGATTGTTGTTTTACCGCTTGTCTTTTTCGCTTCGGGCCGATAAGCGGCATCCAGGAAACCGGAAATAAATGAGCCTAACGTATCAAGCTCCAGCAGAAACGCATCGTGACCGTACGGCGAGGCAATATCGCAAAAACTAACGTCTTTGTCGTTAGCCACAAGGGTGTCAACTATAGTCCTGGATTGAGCGGGAGTAAAGAGCCAGTCGCTTGTAAAACTGATTACCAGAAACCTGCAGCTCGTATTTGAAAAAGCCTTTTTTAGAGAGCCGTAGTCTTTTCCCATGTCGAAGTAATCCGCCGCCTTGGTTATGTAAAGATAACTATTAGCGTCGAACCTTCCCACGAAACTTTGCCCCTGATGCTCCAGGTATGTCTCGACGGCGAACTCAGAGTTGAAATCGTAATTATAGCTATGAGAGTTTTGCAGCTCCCGCCCGAACTTTTCGCGCATGCCCTGCTCCGACAGGTATGTTATGTGCCCGATCATCCGTGCTATTGCCAGGCCTTCGTCCGGGCCTTTTCCATCGGTGTATTGCCCGCCTGAAAAATTCGAATCCGCTAATATCGCATTTCGTCCCACCGCATCGAACGCGATAGATTGTGCCCCAAGATGTGTAGTCGTGGCAATCGGAATGGCAGCTTTGATAAAGTCCGGGTACGTAATCGACCATTGCAAAACCTGCATTCCGCCAATCGAGCCGCCGATTACTGCTAAAAGGCCGTTTATACCAAGCTTGTCGAGCATGAGCTTTTGAACTTTCACCATATCGGCTATAGTAATAATAGGAAATTTAAGTCCATAAGGCTTGCCTGAAGCCGGATTAATCGAAGACGGTCCCGTTGTCCCATCGCAGCCGCCCAAAAAATTCGAGCAAATAACAAAGTACTTGTTTGTATCTATCCCCTTCCCCGGGCCGACCATAGCATCCCACCATCCGGGCTTACTGTCGTCGGGACTGTTTATGCTTGCAACGTGAGCATTGCCGCTGAGGGCGTGACAAATCAAGATTACGTTGTCCCCGTCCTCATTAAGCTTGCCGTACGTCTCATAGGCCACATCGACTGGAGCCAACTTCTTGCCGCACTCTAACTCTAAGGGCTTCTCAGGCTCGATGACTCGAATAGTCCCGGCTTGCACTGTGCCAACAGAATTTTTTTCTTTCTCCGCCATTCTTATTCTTCCGGCAAAATCTCCACCATCCTGTCGAGGGACTTTTTCGCTTTGATTCTTATTTCTTCAGGGACTGCAATTTTGTATTGCATTTCCTGCAACGAGCCGGTTATCTTGTCCAAGGTAATCTTTTTCATATTGGGACAAATCGCCCTGTCACTGGCCGGGAAGAATTCAGTTTCGGGATTCTGCTTTTTCAAGGTGTGGATTATCCCGATCTCAGTTGCTATTATGAACCGTTTTGCCGTGCTCTTGGCGGCAAACTTGAGCATCTGACCGGTGCTAAGCAGCTCATCCGAAACGTCTTTGACCGGCTCGGTACATTCCGGATGCGTCATGACAACCGCATCGGGATATTTTGCCCTTGCGGCCTTTATATCATCGGTGGTTATCAGCACGTGTGTTGTGCAATAGCCGGGCCATAGCACGAGCTTTCGGCCGGTTCGTTCGGCGACAAACTGGCCGAGATGCTGGTCCGGCACAAAAAGAATTCGCTTGTCTTCCGGCAGAGACTTGACGACTTCGACCGCGTTGGCGCTTGTACAACAATAATCGCTTTCGGCCTTGACCTCGGCCGAGCTGTTGACATAACAGACCACCAGCGCATCGGGATTTTCCTTCTTGAGCTGACGCAGTTGTTCGGCGGTAATCATATCAGCCATCGGACAACCGGCTGACTTCTCCGGCAAGAGCACGGTTTTTTTCGGTGAGAGAATCGCCGCGGTTTCCGCCATAAACCGAACGCCGCAGAAAACGATCACATCCGCATCAGTCTCCGACGCCTGGATGCTCAGGCCCAGCGAGTCGCCCGTAAAATCGGCAAGGTCCTGTATCTCGCCAGGCTGGTAGTTGTGGGCGAGTATCACTGCGTCACGCTCGGCTTTTAATTTTTCGATTTGCTTGATCAACTGTTCATGCATTTCATATCTCGTAAATACCGCCTTCGGTTCTGGGATTTCTGCATATCAAATCGGCATTGGCGGTGACCACGGTAAATCCGGCGGGTACGGACTGTTTGACCCAGACGTTGCCGCCGATTATGGCGCCCCTGCCAATCGTGACGTCACCTAATATGGTCGCCTCGGCATAAATTGTTACATCGTCCTCTATAGTCGGATGTCTTTTCTTGCCCTTGACGATCCTGCCTCTTTCGTCCTTCGGAAAACTCATCGCCCCAAGGGTTGTACCCTGATAGATCTTTACATTGTCACCTATTATCGTTGTCTCACCAATTACGACGCCTGTGCCGTGATCGATGAAGAAATTCCCGGCTATTGTCGCTCCCGGATGTATGTCAATGCCGGTCCTGGAATGTGCGCATTCGCTCATAATCCGCGGAATCAACGGTATCTGCCGGAGATACAATTCGTGGGCAATGCGATAGGTTGCAATAGCCATGATGCAGGGATAGCTTATCACGATTTCCTCGTATGATTTCGCCGCCGGGTCGCCATCGAAAGCAGCGCCGACGTCGCCTTTCAGCAATTCCCTGATTTTCGGTAGCTGCGACAATAAATGCAAAGTGGCATCTTCCGCCATTGTCCGGCAGTCCCCGGTGTCACAATCCTGCATCCTGCACTGATACTTATTGGCTTTTTCGATTTGTTCGGACAGCTCCGAAAATACGTGGTAGAGAATGTCGATAACGATAAAGTCGATATTCGATTTTTTTACCGATCTTTTGCCCGTATAGCCCGGAAAGAGAATTTCAGTAAGCAATTCGAGGACCTCTAAAATCTTATCTCGCACGGGTAGATTAGAGACGTCGATAAAATTGATGCCGGAATCGCCCTTGTAGGTCCGGGTTATTTCGTCAACGATATCCTTAATTTTTTGATCGGTAAGCCTGCTCTTCCGCATTCTTGGAATCTTTCAAAACGCTGCACGCCTTGGTTTTAACCATACATTTCAGTTGAGATATATCGTTCGCCGGTGTCACAGATGAAGGTCACGATGACTTTGCCTTCATTTTCCCGTTGTTGCGAAAGCTGTACCGCGGCCCACACATTGGCGCCGCCGCTTATACCGGAAAGAATACCTTCCTTCGACGCAAGCTGTCGGGCCGTCTCAAGAGCATCTTCATTTGCGACCTGGATAATGTCATCGATAACGTCGACATTCAGAACATCCGGCACAAATCCCGCTCCGATACCCTGTATCTTATGCGGTCCGGGATTTCCGCCTGACAACACAGGTGAGTCCTTCGGCTCAACCGCCACAACTTTCATGTTTTCGTTCTTTGCCTTCAGCGCCTCGCCACAGCCTGTGAGAGTACCACCGGTGCCAACGCCGGCGACAAGAATGTCGATCCGGCCGTCCGTGTCATTCCATATCTCTTGTGCCGTAGTCTCCCTGTGGATTTGAGGATTCGCAGGATTCTTGAACTGCTGTGGCATAAAAGAATTGGGACTCTGCGCAACAAGCTCTTCGGCCTTTGCAATCGCACCGGACATGCCCAGCTCGGCGGGAGTAAGCACAAGCTCGGCGCCGAATATCTTTAATATCTTCCTTCGCTCGATGCTCATCGACTCAGGCATTGTCAATATCAAACGATGTCCTCTTGATGCACAAATGAAAGCAAGGCCGATACCCGTATTGCCGCTGGTCGGTTCGATCACGAGCGTGTCTTTAGTTATAAGCCCCTTTTTTTCTGCGGCCCTGATCATGGACAGGGCAATCCTGTCTTTCACACTTCCGGATGGATTTTTGGATTCGAGCTTGGCCAGAATAGTGGCTTTATCCGAGCCGAGCTTGTTAATTTGAACTAATGGAGTATACCCAACCACAGCCGTGATATCCTCGAATATCGCACTCATAATTTCTTCTCCATCTGTATCATATCTGATAATCCAATTTCTTCTCGTCATTTGCCTTGTCGATCAAATCCTGCAGGGTTACCGCTTCCAGGACTTTTTCAATAGCTTGCTCTACCTGCATCCAGAGATATCTGGCCGCACAGTCAGCAGATCGTAAACAGTAATCTTCGTTTTCGACACATTCTACCATAGTTACGGTGCCTTCCAGCCTATGCAGGACTTCGTTCAGTTTAATCTGATTCGGGGCCTTGGCGAGCAAATAACCCCCTTTGGAGCCTCGGATACTCCTTACAAAGCCTGCTGACCTGAGGATTGCCATCAGTTGCTCAAGATATTTGACGGATATATTCTGCCGTTGAGCAATGATTTTAAGCTGTAAAGGCCTATTGCTGTCGTTTTGGGCTAATTCTATTATTGCCCTTACTGCATATCTGGTTCTTGTCGAAAGTTTCATAATGTATTTCCCTGTTATTCCTACTGCAATAGTAGCGTATTATACGAATTTACCAATACTAAGTGCAATGGAAAAAATAAATTTCCCAAAAAACTTGCTAATTTCTTTTCTATTAGTAGTTTACATCACATAATCGTTTAATATTTTCAAAAAATAGGATTTAATGTCAGTTTAATGGCCAATTCGCTTGACGGCTATGCCAGCTACCACTAAAATAGTAGAAGTTAGTTTCAAGCTATTTGAAATAGGATACTGTGGATGGCAAAAAGTACCGCGAAAAAAGTGGTTTTTATTTCCTCTTTCCCTCCAAGAAAATGTGGAATTGCAACCTTCACATCGGATCTGATAGATAGTACCGCTTTAGCCGCTAAGGGCGAATTCGAACCACTTGTGGTCGCAATGCGGTCGGAAGACAACAAATATGATAATCCGGTAAAATTCGAAATCCGCCAAAATGTCAAGAGCGATTATATTTGTGCTGCCGATTATCTTAATTTCAGTCACGTTGACGTAGTCTCTGTTCAGCACGAATTCGGCCTTTTCGGCGGCGAGGCCGGTTCGTATCTGAGCCTGCTGCTCAACAGGCTAAAGGCCCCGGTAATAACAACTCTACATACAGTCCTCGACGATCCGAACCCGTCTTACTTCAAGTCGTTAGTGGATATCTGTAAAGCCTCCTATAAAGTCATCACGATGAACGAACGAGGCGTTAGTATGCTTCGGGACATCTATAATATACCCACGAGAAAAGTAAAACTGATCGCGCACGGCATCCCTGATTTGCCTTTTGTCGACAGTAACTATTACAAGCACAAATTTGGTCTGGAAGACCGCAGAACGATTTTGACATTCGGCCTGCTCAGCAAGAATAAGGGGATCGAGGTAATGCTCAAGGCGATGCCGGCTATCGTCAAGACTGAGCCGTCCGTGATCTATATCATCCTGGGCATGACGCACCCGAACGTACTGAAACACGAGGGGGAATCGTATCGATTCGGTCTCCAGCAAATGGTCAAAGACTTAAATCTGCAGGAACACGTGATCTTTCACAACAGATTCGTCGATGACAAGGAGCTTCATAACTTCCTGTGCGCAGCCGATATCTATGTCACGCCCTATTTGGACGAGAAGCAGTTGACGAGCGGCACGTTATCGTTTGCGGTCGGCACCGGCAAATCAGTCGTCTCCACTCCGTATTGGGCGGCCACGGAACTGCTTGCCGATGGCCGGGGAAAGCTGGTACAATTCGGTGATTCTCAACAAGTAGCCCGCGAAATAATAGAAATACTTCAGAATGATACGCTGTATTACTCATTGCGAAGACGGGCATACGAATACGGCAGATCCAGAACCTGGCCAAAAATCGGCCAGATATATTGGAA
>CBDVBU010000141.1:0-8417 GCA_965372295.1 uncultured Phycisphaerae bacterium | reverse complement strand
GTTTCTGCTCCGATGTTCTTCAACTCGATGAACTCTCCGTTCAAGGCTCGCGGATTGTACATTACCTCGGTGATTCGTAAATTCTGAGCAACCTTGCCTACGGCAAAGACTGCTTCATTCATCGCGCTCCAAATCCCACCGGTTAATGTTCGCGCTTTTACATGTGTGCTTATGCTTAATGTAACGGGTGAAGTATATTGATTGAGACCGGGCAAGTCCACGTCATCGGAATCTTCCGAACGCGCGCGCATTTCAACAGAGATAAGGAAGTCTGTATCTGTGCTGGAAGTATTTAAGCCCTGGATTGCCAGCATATTGCTGCCCTGCTGGAGCAGATTGATCGAAGCGGAAATATCAATGCTCTCGAACTGGATGGCTTCAGAATCCGCGTGCTCGGCAACGGCGGCGGAATTCCAGGTAAGAGTGTCGCCGACGTTGCGTCGAGCCACCTCAATGCCATTGAGATAGGCGACAAAGCCATCGTCATAACGAATGTTCAAAGTCAGAATGTCGAGGTCATTTGGACTGCTGCTCATGCTGAATGGAATGCGAATAAAGCACGAGGCATTCCTGGCATACATCTGAGAATCAAGGTTAAGGCCGATCAATTGGTCGTAGCCCGATCCTCTGTCGTATCCGACGCCGCCGGGAGTGCCGGATTGTTTATACCAGTTTCTGTCGTTGAAACCCGATGGATTTTTCCAGTTGTCGGCAATCAGACGGACCGGAACATACACCCGCTTCTCAGCGTTCTCCGGAACGAGAATTCCTTTGATTCCCTGTGACGGCATCATCTCGGCCGGATCCGTGCCGTCCAGTGTGTAGTAGATTTGGCCGTTCGGAGCCGTCATCATCAGTTCGAACGAATGGTCGAACTGGCCGTCCTGCGGACTGAAACCTGGCGGAGCGGCGGCCAATTCATAATCGATTTGGCTGTCCATCCAGTCGAGACGCTGTTCGAGCCAGCCTTTCATCCAGTTGATTTCTTCGTCATACGTGTCGGCGATATACCAGTTGGGCCAAATGTAATTGCCCAGGATGCGCCAGCGGCCGAAGTTTCGGGCCTGTGCCTCGTTCAACAGCGCCGCAGTATCATCAATGTCTTGAAGCAGTTGGCCGGTTGCTAAGAGATTCTCTCGCAGCTCGAACCATCGGTCCGCGTAGCGCTGGCAAAACGCCGGATCCTCGAACAAGCGGCGCCACCAGGGATATTGACCGTCACTAAGCTGGGAGTAATACCAGCCGGTCGGAATCCATCCCTGAAGATAGTTGGCGTTGCCGAGCGACAGATTGTAATCCCAGACGGGACCCATGTTGAGCTTACCGTTCCGATCCTTGAACATATACGTACTGAGGCGAAAACCGTCGATATTCTTGGTGAGTTCGACGATGATATGATGATCAATAAAAGAATCGACATCGATATATTTGACATACCCGTTCACCGGATCCCAGAAGTACGAACCATACAGGGCTGCCTCGAAATGATTAAGATAATTACGGATCCAATCCACCTGTTCTGGCGTTATATCTACCATCTTGGGCTCAACAACGCGCACTTCCAAACCCCTGCTGGTCCGGAATACTGTCTCACCGGCATCGGCTTTGTCTTTCTTGAAAATGTATCCTCCGCTGATTTGCGGCTCGGCGTTATCAGACGGCTGAAGCTCTTCGATATCGACGCGATCGGCGCTGCGTTTAATTTTCTCCATGAAGACATAAACGCCGATGTAATCGCTCGATGAAACACCGCCGCCGTCGGTGTTAAGAAACACTTCAATGTACCTTGTGCGAACGGCGTATTGACCGAGATCGTTACTCCACTTGTACGACAGGAAGTTCCTCATCAGCGACTTATCCGAGTAAGGGCCCTGCAAAATCCAGTCGGATTCGGCGGGAAAACCGAGGATAGACACATCCTTATCATTGTTATATTCGTCCCACGTTTCAAAATGGTATTGCTTTTTGGCAAAGCCTGCCGAGCTTTTGCCTCGAATGTTTATACCCGCTCTGCCGGTAAACTCAGGCATATCGGTCAGCCTGGCCCGGCCGTCCCTTGTGGTGTCAATGAAGCTGGCAAATGATAATGTCTGCGTCGTTTGGCTGATACCCTTGCCCATAGTATCGACGACAGCGATCGGCAGGTTGGAACTAAAATCGCTGATGTTCAGATCGAGAAATATATATGCCTGTGTTACGACATCGGAAGGTTTCCAGCCTGTTTTGATTGCAACCGCTTTCAGATACGTGGTTCGGTTAACTGAGATTGGGCCCCTATAGACTGTTCCCTTGTGGAACCGGGATCCAAGTTCGTACGGCTCGGAGCCGTCGAGCGTATAGTAGATAACGGTATCTTCGGTTTCGGTAGCCAGCGTGACAGAAAAAGGCTCATTGCAAAGACCATCTTTCCGGCTGAATTGTACCTCGGCGACAAATCCCTCGTAGACACCGATATTTTCGGCCGACGGACTCGGTAAGCCGAAGAAACGCCAGTTGTCAGTGCCGTCGGGATAGCGGCCATAGGAAATGTCGCTGGTCTGCTCGCCGAATACCACGCTGTCGATCATAGTAGTCCCATCGCTTTTGAACAGACCGATTTCTTCCCCATCGGCATCGAGCTTGAAATTGGCGTGCAGACCTGGATCGGAAATATCGCCGTCGGCCCATATCAACAGGTAGCCTCCCGGTTCGATGGTTGTCATGGCCGGATCGTTAACGGGAATCTGCCACTTGACGGGATCGGCCAGGTTGTCTGTCAGATACATGCCGCCGATATCGACGGCATCGACGCCGTAGTTATAGATTTCGATCCAGTCATCGCATTGTCCCTGTGGATCCTCGGTGTAATTGTTGTTTGACGCCATGAACTCGTTGATTACCAGCAGTATCTGTGGCGGGAATCGCTGTTCGGCCCAAGGCTCAAAATTCGCATTTGCGATACTAAATAAACAGAAAGATAGTAATGTGCTCAGCAATGAGATTCGCATAGATATATGTATCCTCTTATCTCCTTCCTCACTAATATTTTATTGTTGCCTGCCTTGCAGTTCTATCTTCTGTGATTCAGAAAGAAGAACATATAGATGAGAGCTATACTAATCTTAACATAGATAACACATCGGAGTCAAGATTATTCTAAGTAAGCATTTGTAATGCTTTTGAAATAGATTTCATCGTAGAAATACTTAATTCATCGACTTAACAATAAGCAGCAACCGCAGCTCCTTTTCGGACTAAGCCATCTTTTTAGTGTCATTAGTGACATTTTTACTGTGTTTCCGTGAAAACACCGGCATGGTTTAATGTAATCTGAGAAGGACTGTTAATGCTTGCAGGGGCAGTAGCGGTAATCAGAAAATCTATCGGATTGTTGTTATTCATCACCCATGAAAAATCATTTGCTCCGGATTCACCACTGGTGAAATAGGTGCCATCTAAATCCCCGGGTTCGAAACCAAGCTGGACTAAAGTCGGAACGGGCGTGAAATTATTACCTTTTTCGGCGACATGAGTACGCAATGCCCTTGCGATAGTACCCATAATTGCTCTTCCCTCCGACCACCTTGCCGAATCGATACGGCCCTGCATTATCGGAATTGTCGCCGCAGCTAAGATACCAACGATAATGATTACAACCATCAACTCGATCAGCGTAAGACCTTTTCTACTTTCCATTCTTAAGCCTCTAATACAAAATCTCGAAATGTGCTTGCTCAGGATTATATATCGACCAAAGTTAACTACGACTCAATTAAGCTTTTTCAGGAGTGCGCAACTTCAAGATTTCATTTATTGTGCATATCTGCCTATTCTGCATAAAAGTCACAGATGATACAGTCCGAACAAGAATGATCCGCCGGGTTTGGCCGAAAAATATGCCGGATACTTAGGGCGATTCTTTCGACTGTCAGTATCTGCCGAATTGTGTTACCAATTCTGCCAGACGTTTCAGTCTATCGGGATTGACATGGGGAGCAACACTACAGGCCGAAGAGAGTATGTATCCGCTGCCGGGCTTGC
The DNA here is from genome assembly GCA_965372295.1 of uncultured Phycisphaerae bacterium. Taxonomy (GTDB): domain Bacteria; phylum Planctomycetota; class Phycisphaerae; order Sedimentisphaerales; family Anaerobacaceae; genus JAFGPJ01. The sequence continues at coordinate 4,397 of CBDVBU010000141.1, read as the reverse complement.
CGATTTTGATTCTTTCCTTCACCGCCCGTTCAAAGGTTTGGTCATCCGCATTCAGCATCTCATTGACGGCGTCCAGATTGCCCTTGAAGAAGAACCGCTCGCCATATTTTGACTTCGCATCTTCCAAATGTACGGTTCCGAGCGGCGGGGGGTCTAACGTATCGATTCCATCGACGGCGGTCTTGCTCATAAGGTCCAGCCGGTCGCCGATCGCACCACAGGTATGAACGTACGATTTCAAGCCGTACCCGCGTATCGCTCGAAAGACCCGGTCTTCGTATGGAATAACAAATTCTTCGTACATCCGCCGGCTGATGAATCCCGCCCCTGCGAAGGCGGAGCTGACAAGGATAGCATCGGGCTGACAGCCTGCATAAAGCTCGACCTGAGCCAGCACGTTTTGTGTCATGACTCCGAGCAATTCGTGACATATTTGTGGGGCATCGACCAGGGCAAGAAGGGCCTGTTCGTAGCCGAACAACTCCAACAAAAGAGTAAACGGCGAGAAAACTTCTACATGAATCGAAACCTCTGGAGCGTGCTGCCGGACTGAAGTAAGCGTGTTTGTGAACCATGCCGGATAAACAATCGGATCGGACAGATCGGCTTGTGGATCAATATCCCAGAGTTCAGGCGCGTGCCACGTGTTCCAGACATAACCGCTCAACCTGTATGTGGCAGGATCGTCAATGTCAACCGATTTATAATTCGCCCGCTCCAGAGGCATTTGCCCCGACTGATATATCTGCGGATTGTCATCCGGAGGAAAGATCGTTTCCAACCCTGATTTCCAGTAAAGATGTTCATGATTGTCAATTTGCTTATGTGACTTCAGGGCTTTTTTCCAGTCGGGTGGCCTGCCGGGGAGATTCAGCAGAATACCATCGAATACATATTCCTGCTGTAATTCGATCAAAACCTTGGTAAAAATCTCACTATCGAACCATATCTCCGAAGGTCTCTCGTCACAGTTCAAAAAATAGTGCCCGAGTGCAAGCTGGCACATGACCGGGACCCTGTCGGGTGTCTCATGGTTCATCGCTGCTGCGATCCGTTGTTTCGAATTCATTCTTTTTCTCAAACCTCTATTGCGGAACCAGGGCCAGCGACGTTTGTAAGGCAAAGCCGCACGTACAGCCCGAACTGTTTTCCGGGATCAGCACAAGCCCGCCGGCGGGAATCATGTTGATCCAGCAACCGGGCCGCGTCACTGCAGTCAGTCGCTGCGGGCCGCCGTCCGGGCCAAGGTCGTACATCCAGGGATTGCCGCCTCGCCAAAACAGGCACTGGGCCGAAGCGGATACGCCGCCGCAGCCATGCCCACGTCGGTCAAACTCCCATCCTTCGATTCTCTCGCCGGTTTTCAAATTATACGCATAAGGCCAGGCATAGACTGATTCTTCGATGATTGTTGGGTGACGGTTGTATTCGCCATGTGCGCCGTCGGTTGCCAAATCGGTGCTGTGATCCGCCTGCCAGCGGACCTCGCAGGAGCGGGCGTCATACGCGCAGTAGTGATAGTGAACACGATCTGCGAGGAGCCTGGAGCCGCTTAGCAGAAGCATCTCTTCAGCATAATTAAGATATACGGGCTCTTCGAAACTGGTGATATCGATTTTTGTCTTGAACATGACCTGGCCGGTTCGTTTGTCGAGAGCAACCATATATTGGCTGCCACCATCAAATAACTTTTTCGCGGGCATACGCCCAAGTTTGTCGGCCAGAGCTTTTGGGCTATCTGTTTCGAGGAAGTATATCCGTTCGTCGCCGACAGTAATCGTCGTGTTAACGATAAGCCCGGCGTGGTATTTCCACAGCAGCCGGCCGTTCCGTTTGTCCGTGGCGAACAGGTAGTCGCTGGTCACCAGCTTCATGTTCCTGTACCATAGCGAATCATCGGCCTTGTAGCTGGTCTCGGTGTAGGAAGCGCCTTTCCTTCGGCCGCTTCCGAAAAGAAGGTTGCCGGAATAGGCGATATAGCCCCAATCTCGCGGCTCGGGCTTGATTAGTTGAGGCATTTCATAAGTCATACTGCGGCGCCCGGTGCGGACATCGAAGCCATGGCACTTGTCTTCCGCGACCACGTAAAGGCACTTCTCGTCCACAGCCATGCTGCCAGAATCCAGAAAGACGCCGAGCCGACGGGAATTGGGAATTTCGACCTGCCACTCGATTGTCCCGTTATAAGCATCGATAGCGTAAACGATGCAATCGCCCGGGGCGAAAAGGCGCCCGTCCTTGAACAAAGGCGGCACGTTGCGATGATGGCGGTCTATCATTCGCCGCGGGCCGGGCCGGCCGAACCACTGGACCGCCATCTTGCCCTTGACGATTTTATCGCCGCTGCAGGCGCTATTGCCCGGCTCGGCGTAGGTGTGCGTCCATTCGCCTGCGCCGTCCAGCGCCGGGCGCTTGGTCCACGCCAGGACGATATCGCCTGAATTTTCGCTCTTCCAGTCAACGAGGGATGGCCGACCCCATTTTTTCAACTGTTCCGGATCGAGCTTGCCGACAGGCAGAACCAATGCAATAACTCCGCCATCGGGCCTGAGCACGCGAAAAACCTCACCTGACGCCGGCGGCAGTTTGCCGGTCTGAAGCGCTTCATCCGAAACAATCAGATTGGCAAAGTATTTTGTATAGGGTAGTGACTCATGATCTTGCTGGTGAACGACTACTCTGCCGTAAAGCCCCGCTTTGTCGATGGCACTGCGTGCAGCGGCCACATTACGCGTGTCTTTGTCGACGCCAATGATCTTCAAATCGCTCCTGCGGGCCAGTTCATACGCCAGTCGTCCCCGGCCGCAGCCGAGCACGAGGCAGTATCCTTTCGTAACGCCAGTCCGTTTGAGAATCAGCTTTGCAGCTTCGGTATATCTTTCCGTCAGAGCATCACGCGGGTAAGGATTGGTGTCTGTCTTAGCCTCGATGACTTTTGCGTTTTCTTTTACGCCGCCTCTGAAACAGTGTATCCGGCCCTTGTCCGTACTAACGTAGAGGCCGCCTTTGACAACGCTCAGGCCGAATGCTTTGCCGCCGACGGGGGCATCCCAGATGACCTTTCCCGTCGAGGCCTCGATCGCTGCGATTTCACCCTCTCCCCCAACGAAAAGAGCATCGCCGGCCATAATCATCGCATACGGGTATTCGCATCTGATCGTCCAGCGATAGCAATCTTTCATCTTGCTCGATAGCTCGCCGATCTGTGTTGTGAGAGTGCCGATCTCCTTCTGCATTATTTTTGCTTCCGGTGTGTTTTTGGCTGTCTTTTTAAGTCGTTCGTTGATTGCATCACGCCGGCTAATCAGGCGATTTCGTTCTTTTGAGAGTTCCAGATATGCCCCACGGTCAAAGGCAGACAGTTGTTTTTCCGATTGCATATATGCGGTCGGTCCGCTGACCAGCATCCTCAGGCCGCCGAAGGTTGCAACCTTATCCTTTGTCTCTACGTCACTGGCGTCAAGCTCTTTTGATCCCCGGCCCGGTCCGGTAACGAGGACGTTCTCGGTCAGAAGCGCGAAGGTTCCACCACCGCTGGGCAGCTCTCCCAATGATTTACCATCGGCCCGTGCGAAAATGACCGGATTGGTTCGGCCGGTTGGGATATAAAGCCGCTCATCGGAAGCAAGGATGTACCCTTGTGGAGATATAGTCACTTTTTGCTTCCATTTTACTGATCCGTTTTCAGCACTCAGTGCCGATAGAAATGTACCCTGATTTGGGAACAAGCCGGCGGCAAAGTACAGAATCCCGTTATCAACCAGCAGGCCAGATCGTATGGGCCACATTGATATAATACGACCGTTGCCCGGAATCATACGATCCCCTTCAGCCCCCTTATGTTTCCATACGAGCGAGCCATCCTTAGCCGAAAGGCAGTAGACATATCCATCGTCCGAGGCTGCATAGACTTTATTGTCCGAGATGCACGGAGCCAGCCTGACAGGGCCTTCCGTGAAAAACGTCCAGCGCTGTCGCCCGGTCCGTGCATCAAGTGCATAGACCTTGTCATCCGCCGATGAAGCAAAGTATATGGTATCGCCCACCCCTACGACGTGAAATGCCTTGTCATATGTTACCGTTGACCTGAGGTTGAAGTGCCGGTGCCAGAAATCATGCTTTGCCGGTCCCGGCCATGTGGGCTGAGGCTGGTGTGATGCTTTGAGCACCCATGATTCGTTTAGCGGAAGCTCCAACCGCTCACTGGTCACGCCACTTCTGTGTTTATCATGCATGAAAGCCGGCCAGTCTTCAGCTTTTGTGGATGCGGGACTGGCAAAAATTATAGAGCAAAGGATTAACAAAGATATGTTTTTATACATGCTTACCTTTCACTTGAGAAACCTTAAAATGTCTTAAAGCCCATTTCTGTGATAGGATAACAAATCTGTATGGCA
>CBDVBU010000140.1:0-8430 GCA_965372295.1 uncultured Phycisphaerae bacterium | reverse complement strand
TGCCGGCGATGTACTTTATCGCCTTCAAGCTCATCATCTGGGACAATATGATCGAACCTCGCTTTGCACCTCCGATCGCCATCGCCTATGGTGCACATCTGGCGGGATATATCTTTGGAATCGGAGCGATGGTCGTTCTGCTTGCAACCCATATCATCAGCGGCAGCACTTACGATTTGTGGGCAATGATAAAACGATGGAATCGCCGCCGCCGCTATCGCGATGTTGTATCAAGTGGTTACGATCCGTATACTGGCCGGACGAAGATAAAAGTCAAAGAGGTTATCAAAAGTGCCGCCGAGCAACAGAAAGATGAGCAAATAAGGCAGCTTCGCAGCGAGATTAGCAATCGGATGATGCAGCGTAATTTGCCGGCCGCCGCCGAACTTTTTATAGAGTTGATGAAGCAAGACAGTGAGCAAATTCTGCCCCGCCAGCAATTGCTGGATATTGCCAATCAGCTTGCCGGCGACAATAAGCATGCCGAGTCGGCGCGGGCTTACGAACAGTTTTTATCCCACTATAGAACATACGAATACGCCGAACAGGTCGAGCTGATGTTAGGTGTCATATATTCACGCTATCTAAATCAGCCCGGGCCGGCGGCAAAACATTTACAGATCGCAGAAAAAAAACTCACCGATCCGGGCCAGTTAAAAATGTGCCGGGATGAGCTTGCCCGCATACAAAAAGCTTAAATAGAGGCAGTTTGCTAACCGCCCGCAGAAGTGTGGTTCAACAAGCTTCGCTCGAATATAATTCTTTTCAGGCCGGTTTTACCGGGAACATCGCCGGAGTCGGATAAAAATCCCGTTCTCAGCCTCTTTATGATGGCCGGTCGGTAAAATTCTTCAACAATTGTCAAGTTGGCATTTCCGGACAGGTAAAAATAGGTAAAATACTGCTGGAGAATCACTTATAGATGGTCGATATTTTATCTGATAAAAAAGTTGACAATCAGTCGAACGGCTGCTAACTTTCATTTACGATTGCCGATTGACGATTGTCGATTTCAATCGTAACTCGAAAATCGAAAATCTATATAACCACTTTTTTGGGAGATAGAAAAATGCGATCTTACATCAATTTGTTTATTTTCGTTATTTTAGCATGTTTAGTATCCATTGGCTTTGCCCAGCAGCCCGACGGCTCTAAAGAAGTTGATACCTCGTCCTTTCCTTATACCGCCGAAATAATCGGTAATGACGTTTATGTTCGCTCCGGCCCGGGCACGAACTTTTACCACTGCGGCAAGCTCAACACAGGCGACAAAGTAAAAGTAGTCGGCAAACAGTTTAGCTGGTCCCGCGTCGTCCCACCGGCTGGCAGCTTTTCATGGATTTCAATGCAGTATGTCGAGATTGCCCCGAACGATCAGGCGGTTGGAACTGTTACCGGCGACAACGTTCGAGTCTATGCCGGCTCCGATTACGTGAAGCCGCTCTATTCCACTACCCTGCAAGGCAAACTCAGCAAGGGCGAGAAGGTCAAGCTGTTGGGCGAGCAGATGGACGATTATTATAAGATCGCCGCTCCGCCTTTTGCCTATCTCTGGGTCAGCACGAAATTCACGAAGCCGGTGCCGGAGCCTGTCGTGGCGCCGCCGGCTGTTACGACTCCTGCGCCTGTCGAGGTTAAAGTCGAGCCGAACGAACCGGCTGACGCCAACGCAACGACCGCGGTTGTTCCAGTGCCCGTAGCTCCCAAGTCACCGCTCGAAAAATATCGCGAGTTGAAAGAACAGGTCAAGGCCGAGCATGACAAACCGGCAGACCAGCAGGATTACACGGACCTGAAAAAGTCGCTCCTTGAAATCGCCAATGACAAAGAGGCCGGCAACGCGGCACGTTTCGCACAGTTCGTCGTCAGGCAGATCGAGGGCTACGAGCTGGCTTTTGCGGTCGTAAAAGAAGTCAAGCTTCAGAATCAGCAACTCGATAAGATCAGGGCCGGAATCAATAAGGCCCGTACGACAAGACTGGCCGAAGTTGAAACTATGGGTAAGTTTGCGATCGTCGGCGAATTTCAAACATATCTGACATACGGCGAAGGTCACTACCGGATTCTTAACGAAGCCGGCAAAATGGCCTGTTACGCTTTACCGGCGGCGGGAGCTTCGCAGATGAATTTGAAAGGTTTCGTCGGCCAGAAGGTCGGCCTCGTAGGAACAATCGAGCCGCACCTGCCGACAAAGAAAGCGCTCGTAAGATTCACGGAAATAGTAAAGCAATAATATCGTGCTGAGTGCAGCGTGCTGCGTTCCGCGGTACTCAGAACGGAGCACGCAGAACGAGAACATTAGTTCCCTCCAAAGCTGGGTGCCTCGTCTCCGCTCGGCATGAAGTTTTTCTTCACCCTGAGCGGAGACGAAGGGCGGCAAGCTCTGCAAGTCCCGCCGCCTCACCCTGCTCATACGGCCCGAACAGTTCGGACCATTCGTACTCAAGCCTCGGCGTCCTGCCGATACCGTCGATTCGGCCGTCCGCCCAGATTGTCATATCCCCTTTGACGCGATAGGCGACGCTCAATCGCTGGAGGCCGTCTTGTGAGTTAACAGGGTCGACGAGGCTCCAGTGGCTTTCGTGGGTTTTGGGAGTCTCATCGTTATAATAGACGTCGGCGCCGAAATCTTCGTCGGACGGCGTGTAGTTCCCGTTAGTCCATTGGTTGGTCGTAATCATCGCTTCGCCATGGTGCCAAACGTATTGCGGCGTGCGCAGATTGTAGAAATCAGGCCCGGTCCGATTCGGATTGCAGGTCATAACTCCGCCGTAACCTTCCGGCGCATAATAGTTCAGAAATGTGCCCGTCATTATCTCGTAATTCTGTAGCTCCACAAAAACGTCGCTTAGCTGATTCGATAAATCGGAACTCGGAAGATAAGTAAGCGCATAGCGGCACGCGATCATTCGCGGCATGCGCCCGGATGAAATGTCCGCTCCCCATGAATTATAATCATGCAGCGAAACCAGCGTGCCGAACTCGTTGATGCCCTGGGCTGCCGTCACCATGCCCGGGAATCCCAGATTGATCCACCGGGCCGAGCCGTCATCGGGGACATATACAATCAATACATGATGGTTCAGACTTCCGATAGGCGTCGGGAAATCCAGTCGACGAGTGGACAAGGTCTTAATTGGTGCCGCGACATACCGGCCCCAGCAGGTATGACTGCGGCATGCGTAAAGCAGGTCGCCGAGTCCGTTGAACATTTTAAGGTCGAGCTTGTCGATACCCGCGGCGGGGTGTCGTTCAGCAAGCGCATCGACCATGCCGTCAAGCTCCTGCTCGATCTCGGCGGGCTTCCACACAGAATCGGCCATCGCAGTTCGCATTCCTGTATATAGGCCGCCAAAAAGCTCCTTCGTCTCATCTACCGACCGAACGATGTAATCCGCCAACAGGTCCCCGTGTGCATAGCCCATTTCATAGTACGAACCGTAGAGGCGTACGACAGTATACCCCTGTCCCGCGGCGTTAAGTTGTTGATCGATGATTACACCATTCGCTACGGCAGTCGATAAAGAAAGACTCGCTTGAGTCGTGCCGCCGTAGGCGCCCATATTAATAATACCCCCGTTGGGAAGCGGCTCAAAACCGACGGGACTATTCGGGTCGCCCACATCGATACAGGGACTCGTTACATCATCCTGAACCCAGCTTTGGCTGACCGGATCCCATCTGCCGGCCTGTGATTTTAAGTGATAATCGCCATCAATCCAGACGGCGTTGGAATTATTAGGCTCTACAACAATATTCGGATCATCTGTATCAGCCCAATAGCCCGGATTAGCAAATAATGGGTTCTCATTGATATTACATTTACCTTCCAATACATTTTGTATGTTTGAGTAACTTGTATCGAAAGTTATGCGATTTGGAATAATATCGAATATTTCGTTTCCACCATCCCATAGAATACAATTGGTTAGCCTAAAGTCAGAAGTGCCGGATTTGGCAATAGCATGACCCTGTTGTGCCCAGTTGCAGGTGAAAGTACAATTAGTACAATTGATTAGCTTTATGTTGCCGAACGCATATAGCCCACCGCCTTTGCCGGTGTAGGGCCAAGGTTCTCCATACGCCTTATTTCCACTGAAAATGCAGTTTACCAGTACTACGTTGCTATATTTGTTGGCCATCCCACCGCCGGAATGCTTCGCTGAATTGCCTGAGAAAATGCAGTCGATCAACCTTAGGTCATTGCTATCTTCAGTCAACATGCCACCTCCAGATATTCCGGCTAAGTTATTCCTGAAGGTACAGTTTTTTAATAATAGGCTGCTGTTATTCTCGTTGTACATTCCAGCGCCATAACTGGCCGTATTATCACTGAACGCGCAGTTGTTTAGCACAAGATTGCTGTCGGAGTTGCGCATTGCGCCTCCACCCTCATTTAGGCCAGTTGGGATGTCGGGGATCGAGTTGCCGCTGAATGTGCAGTCGGTCAATTCAGGATTACTCCTAAAGGTAAACATCGCGCCGCCTTTACGCCGGGCATAATTGTTACAAAATGTGCAATTGATCAGCGTCGGACCGCTTTCAGAGCTAAATATTCCCCCTCCTCCCGACTCTGCGTAGTTTCTCGTGAATTTGCAGTTGAGCAGTGTAGGATTACTGTCATCATAGATAAGTAATCCACCACCGATGTTGTTGGTCACATTATCAGTGAACGTACAATTGATTAGTGTCGGGCTTCCTGATGAAATGAACATTCCGGCACCACCAACAGGATCGCCACCTAATCCAAATGTAATCACCGTAAAATCTCCCCCAGTGATCGTAAAACCATCAAGAACAGCAGTTGAGTCCGTATTGCTCCCTTCCACAACGGTCCAGCTGTTTTCAGCGCGAGTACGCTCGTTGAGGAGATAATCAGGATCGTTTACATAGACGTCATTACCATTAAGGTCACCGCTCAGGATAGTCTCGTACTCGCCGACATCACGGACATTAGGGTCTGGTGCACTAAAACCGACGTATCCGCCCTTAATAGTCACACCGTTTTTGAGATGAAAGCTGGCTCCCCAGTCACCGAGTGTAACTCCAATTCCCTGATCAGGTTTATATATGCCCTGTGCAACAAGGATTTCGTCTCCGGCAGTCGCAATAGTAATAGCATCCTGAAGGTAGTTGTAAGCATTCGTCCAGCTTGAACCGTCATTTGCTCCGACCGCATCGTCATCGACGTATATGATCTTGCCATAGGCAAATGGGCAGAAAAAGACCACTAAGAGCATCAAAGGAATTGTTCTAAAAACTCGTGTTAATCCGGCCGCCGTCATTTTCTTTTTCCTCCAGCCCCCATCTTTTTAGCTAATAGGGCAATTAAAGGCTTTTCCCGATTATCTCTGTTACGTAGTATACCATAAGGCGGCTGTACCTGTAAAGTGCAAAGTACAGAAAGGACGAGGGAAAAGTAGCGAGTCGTACATCGTTGTCCGGCCCCTGTTCTACCCCTTTGGTGGTAGTTTAGACCTTGAAATTGGCTTTGATTGGCATTTCCTATTAACCGCAGAGACCGCGGAGAGCGCAGAGGAAACAGAATTTGTAGTTCTATTACATGTAACCAGTTACGTCGACGTGAGTCTTTACACATCAAAAACCTCCGCGCACCCGGCGTTCTCGGCGGTAAAATAACCAAATTGGCTTTGATTGGCTTTGTTTTTTCGCAGCCCCAAGCCGGTAATTTTCTTCGTAATTCTTTGTGATAACTGATTTTGCATTAATTTGGGCCTCCAATAAATTGGCTTTGTTTTTTCAAATGGTACTTTTTAGAAAACCTCTACAATCTGTCATTGCGAGGCCCGAAGGGCCGTGGCAATCTTCTGCGTTATAACCAGAAAAAACCATCGTTGCGTTTGAGATTGCTTCGCTTCACTCGCAATGACAAATCCAGTCACAATGTTTTAAATACCTTTTCCTCATCTTGACGCTGTCCGCTGAACGCAGAACACCGAACGCTAATAAATTGGGTTTGATTGGCTTTGTTTTCTCGCCGCCCGAAAACACAATTATTTTCATAATCCCTTGTTATAAAGTGGTTTGTATTCATTTAGGCCCTTCGGAAATTGGGTTTGTTTTTTCAAATTAACCACGAATGAACACCGAGAAATAGTCAACAACCGCGGATACCTATGGCACAAGTTTCGCTGATTACACAGAAGAAAAGAAAAAATCGCAACTCGTAACTCGTAACTCGTAACTCGTAAATCATAAATAACAATGTCTCATGTGTTCTGAATTCTATATTCTATTTGTTATCTATTATACGACAACAAATGTTTTTTGTCGAGATAATTCTTTAGATAATATAAAAAATTGTCGAACAGAATAGACTCACAAGGCCGTTTTTTAGCGGGATGGATATAAAAAAAGTCGCGCATGTGATAGCGCGACTTTTTTAATAGCAGTAGAATCGGTGGGCCGAGGCCCACCCTACAAATCTTTACAATTCTCTTCTCTCAGTAGCGACGGGTCTAAAAATCGTCGCAGGCCCGATAGGCCTCGATGACCGCCATTTCCCCTTCCTTGCCGGGCCTGCTGTTGCCGTGCTCCATCCCAACGACGCCTTTGAATCCCTTTTCATGGATATGTTTGAAGATGTTCTTGTAGTTGATCTCTCCGGTGGTCGGCTCTTTGCGGCCGGGATTGTCGCCAACCTGGAAGTAGGCGATCTCGTCCCAGGCCATATTCATGTTGGGAATCAGATTGCCTTCGGTAATCTGCTGGTGATACAAATCATCGAGGATCTTGCATGAAGGGCTGCCCACCGCCCGACAGATCTGATACGCCTGGGGAATCTTTGTCAGGAACAGGCCCGGATGATTGGTCCAAGGATTCAGTGGCTCCAGTACCATCACCAGTCCTGAGGGCTCACAAACATCGGCGCAGTACTTAAGGTTCTCAATGCAATTGGCTGTTTGATAGTCCCATTCCAAGCCGGTCTCGTAGGTACCCGGAACCACCGTGCACCATTTGGCATTCACCCGTTTGGCCACCTCCACGGCTTGTTTCATCCTGTTGACGAGCATCTCGCGAACGTCTTTCTTGCGGGCCACGAAGGTCTTGACCTTAAAGTCGAAGTTGGCATAAGCCACAAAAACGCCCATCGTCATACCTAACCGGCTCATCTTCCGGGCGATTTTTTCCTGCAACTCCACCGGCCGTCCCATCATTCCGTTATCTTCCAAAGCTGCAAAACCCTGGTCGGCCATGAACTGGATTTGATCGAGATGATCGTTACCGGCGTTGCGCCGAAACATCCCGAAATGCGGCGCGTACTTCAGCTTGAACTTCTTCGAGGGCGTCGCCGCCCGTGCGGTTGATGTCTCCGCCGAAATCGCCACCGCCACCGCTGCGGCAGAAGCCATTAAGTCACGCCGGGAGATCCTCGTGCTGTCTGAATGTGGATTCTCTTGCACGTTTTGCATTCTGTGTACTCCTAAATGTCACGTCGCGGGTGCTATTTCTTGAACGCGATCCATTTTTGCTTGCTCTTGGTACTTGCCAGAACGGTCTCGATGAAGAGCATGCCACGAAGGCCGTCGTTGACGTCCGGGAAGTCCAGCGCCAAGGGATCGGGTTTCTTTCTTGTCAATTTTGCCCGTATGGTTTCGGCGAAGTTGAGGTAATTGTTGGCGAAGGCCTCGAAGAACGCCTCGGGATGGCCGGATGGCAGACGTGTGGCGCGACCGGCCGCGGCGCTCTTGGCGCCGACGTATGCATTTCCACGACTCCAAACTTGTAGCGGTCCGTCCGGAATCCTGACGTACAATTGGTTTGGATGCTCCTGATGCCATTCCAGGCCCTTATCTTCGCCGTAAACCCAGATAGCAATATTGTTCTCTTCGCCGATGGAAACCTGGCTGGCGTGCAGCACGCCCCGGGCGCCGTTATTGAAACGCAGTAAAACGTTGCCGTCATCGTCGAGCCTGCGGCCTTTGACAAAAATCGTCAGGTCGGCACAGACTTCCTTGATTTTCAATCCGGTGATGTACTCGGAAAGGTTCTCGGCGTGTGTGCCGATGTCACCCATACACCCGGCGCCGCCGCTCTGCTTCGGATCTGTCCGCCAGGCGGCTTGCATCTGGCCGGTCTTTTCCAGAGCCGTGGCCAGCCAGCCCTGCGGATACTGCACGACGATTTTGCGAATCTTGCCCAGGTCGCCGTCACGGACCATGTCACGCGCAAGCTTCACCATGGGATAACCCGTGTAGTTGTGCATCAGCCCGAAGACCCTGCGTGTCTGCTTGACGATTTGCTTGAGTTCCTTGGCCTCTTTGGAATTGATTGTCATGGGTTTTTCGCACATCACGTGGAAGCCCGCGTTGAGAAAATCTCTCGCGATCGGAAAATGCCAGTTGTTCGGCGTAGTAATCGTAACAAAATCGATCCTTTCGCCCTCGGCTAATTTAAGCTCTCGCTCGA
>CBDVBU010000139.1:0-8448 GCA_965372295.1 uncultured Phycisphaerae bacterium | reverse complement strand
TGGACGCGGCGGAATTCATAAACGTTCCGAGATAACAAGAAGCAAAGCCGAGGTGTTTTTCTTCGCTGAAGAGAATATGTGGGGGAGGACGGGCAATACCAATGTACTCAACGACAATGCCTTGTGTCCCGACGGACGCGATTGGTTCGGGACCTTCCACAGTGCATCAAGTTCTGACCTCAACACTGGCACAATCAATGCGGTTTTTGTGGACGCCCATGTCGAAGAAGTGAAATCGGCCCTGGGCCCTGATGGTGAGGACTTGGGAAAAGAGTTCGGCAGGTTCGAAAAATACGGCTGGCCTCACAGACAGCCGTTTCAATAGTCTTGATTCTCGCTACTCGATTCTCACGAGCATCCAAAACCGGGTGTCGAGTTAGATTGTCGCCGTTTTGTGCCTGTGGCTGTGGCATTCGATATTGACCGCAACCGGCAGTGAAGCGATATGACACGCAGCCGTCTCGACCAGGCAAGCCAAAGCAGTGGTATCGCCGCCAAGACCCTGCGGACCGATACCGAGCGCGTTGATTCTCGAAAGTAAATCGGCCTCAAGCTCAGCGTAAAACGGCTCGCTATGTTTCCAGCCTATATTCCGGCATAGCGCTTTTTTGCTCAGCAGACAGCTCAGTTCAAAATTACCCCCAATCCCCACTCCCACAATGAACGGCGGGCAGGCATCGGCGCCGGCAGAGCCGACAACATCCACAATCCAGTCAATAATCTTTTCTTTCTCTGCCGTGGGTCTGAACATCCTGAACTGGCTTTTGTTCTCGCACCCGCCGCCTTTAGTCATCACGGCCAGCTTGAGCTTTTCGCCCGGCACAATCGTGTGATGAATTATCGCAGGTGTATTCGTGCCGGTGTTAAGCCGTTGATTCAGAGGATCGGCGACAACGCTTTTGCGAAGATAACCTTTTTCAAAACCGGCCGCAACACCGGCGTTGATGGCATCGAAAATCGTACCCCGCTCATCACCGGCAGAGGATTTGAGAGCTACTTGCGAGCCCTGCTCTACGAAGACCACCGCAAGCCCCGTATCCTGACATAATGGGATTCTTTCATCTTTCGCTATGCAGGCATTTTCGATGAGCTGATTAAGAATTTTTGCCGCAGTCGGATCGGATTCTTTATGTGCCGCCCCCTCAAGAGCAGTTAAAACATCCTCAGGCAGCTCGTAACCGGCTGATATACACAGCGATTCAACCGTCTCGGTAATTTTTTCAAATTCTATATAACGCACGATAACCAACCCTTCGACTTCGCTCAGGGTGAAGATATCCTTCATGCCGAGCGAAGACGAGGCACGCTAATCGACATTGACTTCGAGAGTCTTATACGTTGTATTGCCAACCGCATCGTTGACTCTGACCGTAATGACATGATCGCCTTTCGGCAAATTTTCTTCCGCATCTATTCTAATCGTGAAATTCTCGTCCGTCGTATCATAGACCAAATCGTCCGGCACGGTACCGATCCAGCGGGTATTACTATCGATCGTATATTCGAGCTTGCTAATCGCACTGAGTTCATCGGCGACCTCGATCCCGAGAACCCGATATTTTCCGTTGTCTTTGAGGGATGATGTAATCTTCATGTTCTTTACAACCGGCCCGGTGTTATCGACTACGACCGGCTCGCTGACCCTGCTGCCCGCGAGTTTCGTCAAAGTCGTATTGCTTCTGGCGTCGCTCGCAGTGACCCTGACTTCGTACCGGCCGTCTTCGACGGTTTTGCCGTCCCATTCGAAGCTGGAAGCTTCAAACTCATCCTTCAACTCAATCCAGTTTGTCCTGCCAAGCTTTCTAAAGTCGATTTTATAAACCAACTCGTCGCCGTTGTCGTCTTTTGTCACATAGCCGATTTTGAAAACTCCCTTCTTGCCGGCACTCTTGATACGACTCACGGTGACCGATTCGACCCGCGGCGCTAAATTCGGCACAGTACAAGCCACGGCAATTTCCCTTATCAGCGGGCTGTTGGTTCCGTACTGGCTTTGCAGGATGAGTTTGTACTGACAGAACCTGCCGAGAGGACATTGCAGTTGTACCGGCTCGGTCACTTCCGCCGGCTCGGACCATTCGGAGAAAGTCGGATCGTTGATATCCTTAACATTCCCGCTGCGAGCCGAGACCAGAACCTTGCATCCCTGCGGAACATTCGCTTCAAGCTGCAGTTTACCCCACGTCGCCGGCTGACCGGCATCGATCAGGTCGGACGTGTAGGTGCCCTCGGAAGCAAAGCCGGAACCCAGCGTAATCAGCTTTGCCGGATTTGCCGTGCCGAGATACACCGCGTCGCCCGCCAGAGCAATCGCAGTGATTTGTGCCGCCTGCTCGTCCTCATAAATCACAGCCTGCTGCTGCCTGGCCGGATCGACGCTGAATAGATTGGCGTTGTTGCCGGTTCCGATAAGCAGCTTGCCATCCTTCTCTGCCAGACAAAAGAAAACTGCCGCCCCGCTGAATACATCCGTCACGAAACCATCCTGAGTAATCTTGTATATATGACTGGTTTGAGTTGTCTTGGTTCCCTTACGGACAGGAGGCGGTCCCGTGGCAGGTTTCGCTTCGCTCGTAACTTTTGTGTTTGCAATTTCAAGCTTTCGGTCGCCTTTATTCTCGCTGGGACTTTCGTCCTTTTTCGCTTCCGCCTCAGGCCTACCGGGCGAAGTTCCGCCAATAGTGGATGCGGCGAATTTAGTTTGTGTCTGGACAATCTTCGCCGAAGTCGCCGCTGCGTATAGATTCGCGTCGGATTCGGAATTTCCCGTATGTAATAGTGCTGTAATTTCCGGCTGGTCGCTGTCATATAAAACTGTTACTTTTTTGGTCCGAGTGTGTATCTTATAAATCAGACCCCGGCTGTCGCTTCCGGCATAAATATAGCCGTCCCGGCCAATGGCAAGTGAGAGGATGTTTTTGTCGCGACTGTCATAAATAAGTTGAGGTTTTTTGCCGAGAGAATTTAGTTTATAAATCTTGCCTTCCGGCCCGGTCCCCAAATAAATGCTGCCGCTTTCATCAAGAGCTAACGCGAAGATATATTTGGCATCGTTCGGTTCGAAGATTGTTTCCATCTTCTCGCCTTCGAGCCGGCACAGTCTGCATACTTTGCCGCTGATCCCCGCTAAAAGCCTGCCGGACACATCCGTTGCCATGGCGAAAATATGCTCATTCGACAGGTGCTCCTCGGCTTCTACCATATTTGCATCTGCTTTTACCGCCGAGTTCGCAGAGTTTTTATTTTCAATTCCTTTCCCTGCGTTCTCGGCATCCTCTGCGGTTAATCCTATCTCTTTCAGCGGATAAATCTTCTTCAGCTTATTGAGACTGTATTTGTAGATGCCGCCGTTGGGACTTGTGCCGAAATAGACGGTTCCGCCGCTCACAACGATACTGTTGATCGACCAGACATCATTCGGATTTTCGATTTTCGATTTTCGATTTTCAATTGTTAAATCGGCACTCGGCAATCGGAAATCACAAATGGTTGATTCGGCCGCCCGCCCCAGTTGAATCGTCCCACGCGAGCCAATCACAACATTTTCGATCCGGCCCTTCAATAAATCCGTACTGCTGGTATGACGAGTAACCTTGCTGCTGACCGCCAAACAAGCCGAACTCAAAACCAGACAGAGCACTAAATGAATTACAACTTTCGATTTTCGATGTGTCGAGGGCGTCCCGCCCTCGAACGCGGGCTGGAAGCCCGCGACACGATCGGAATTCGGCAATCGGCAATCGAAAATGCCGAATATATTTCTCATAGCTACTCCTAAAATAGAAAAGCAACGATTGTTGTCCATTTATTTTTCAACTGTTATTTGCAGGACTTTCTTATCGATTACAATTGTGCCTGTTTCAAGATTTCGTTCGAGCCAGTGCGAATATGGCCGGATTCTCAGTGCCCTTTTTGTGTCCTGCAGGAGCAATACCTTGGTTGCCGGCAGGTCGGGCAGCTCGGCCGTTTCTATTATGATTCCGCCCGACGGCAAAGCTAAAAGACAATACAATTTATCTCTGTCGATTTGCAGGGAATTATTTAGCGCCTCAATCAGACCCGGCAAATTTTGGGCAATAAATCTGTGAGGGACCGCCTTGACCAGGAACCGCTCATAATCACGCTGGCCACATATAGTCAATTCATACTTCCCTTCTCTCAGGTCTTCAGGTATCTCCAGGCTCCACTGATATTGCTTCTTGCCTGCCAAAACAGATTCCAGAACAGCACTTATCTCGATGCTCCGGCCGGCCTTGACCTTCGAATCGGACAAATCGACCGACCAGATATGTGAGATAATACTTCTGGGTATAATGCGCATGTCGATATCTATCGATTCGATATCAACTTCTCCATACGGATTATTCATAAGAAGCCCGACAGAACTGTAGCATTCCATTACCACCTCGTTCAGGCCCATACCGCTGGAAATGTTCTCGAAGGTCACTGATTCTGCATCCTTGATACCGATATCCACTTTATACTCGATCATATGCTCAAGCGGCAAATCGCCGAGCTGAAACGCCGCTCCGGCCACGGTCATACGAAGATAAAACGGCGTCATCATCCGATTGTTCACGAGCCGGCAGTTGTACAGGCGTTTTTCAGTATCGTTGTAGCGATCTACTCGTATCGTCAGCTCTATCATCTTGGCTTGAAGCCCAAGCTGTCCGATGATGCCGGCCGCCTCATCGGTCGTTACAGCACCGACCGTATCCAACACGCTGGTTAACTTAAATGAACTCGCCATGTTTGAGACAACTGTGTGCACTTTTGCTGTGGCCATCGGCAAGTCTATCTGCCCGTAACCAAGCAGGAAGTGACCGAAGGCGTAGACCTTATCGCCAATAACTTCCGTAACGGTCCCGGAAATGCTCATCGAAATATCACCTGAAACCATCGGTACGGCCAGGCAGGCTCCCGGCGCTAATTCGTGCTGCGTGCTGAGTGCTGCGTGCTCCGGAGAACTCCGAACGCCGAACTCTGAACGCGAAGAGCCACCGGCGACGACTACAAATCCGAACGGCTCAACTACTGCACTGAGCTGCTCACAAACCTCGGCAGGCAGGCCGGAAGTAATCAAAGGGCACGGCAAGTAATTCGCACCTCGAAAGCCACTACTTGCTCTGACAAGCCTGCTTCTAAGCCGTCTGTCAACCTCAGCAAAATCAATGGGAGCGGTAAAATCAATCCCAAGGTCCACCCGGCCGGCTCGTTGCTCAGAAATATCGGCCCGGCCTCCCCGGCCAACAGCGAGCATTTCGGCAATTGGTGTCGCCCCGTAGAGCGGGTCTTTCGCGTAACTCCACGTGAAAGCCAGCGCCCCGGCCAATCGTCCGTCAATATAAACCGGCGAGCCGCTGCATCCGGCGACCGGCCCGGTGTGTATAAAACGCTCATCGATCCCTTTGACCAAAATCGCATCTCTACTGCCGGGACTGGAGCTTGGATTTATGTTGCGTATGACATCTACCACTTCCATGCCGAACTTTTCAATCCCGGCAACGCCGTACTCCGTCAGGCAATAGGCCTCCATCCCCGGTTCTATTTCATCAAGGCTGATATATCTGTCCGGATCCCAAATACCTTCTAATCCCCTGGGTTCATCGGCCGCACAGAGCGCGCCCGTCAAAACTATAACTATACAAAAACGAAAAGGTATAAAGTTTTGTCTCAATTTGAGCATTGACGTCCTTTCGATTCTTTGCCGACAAAAATTCTAATCGGGAAAGATGGCTATTGCAAGATAAAACAAATCCTGCTACAATGCGTTTTGTCGTGCGTATTGCGTGATGCGTATTGAGTGATAGGTATCTCGCAAAATTAGAACGCAATACGATATACGCAATACGATATACGCAATACGATATAAAAATAACGGAGAAAGAAATGAAATCCGACCATCGGCATGAACTAAAGACGAATGAATTAGCCGACTGGCTCAGCCACTTGCCAGAATGGACAAAGGAGAATCTCGTAACGATAGTTATCGTAGCAGTACTCATTGTTGCGGCCGGAGCCCTATATGGTTGGAGGCTCTACAATAAAAATGTCGTACAGGTACAAGAACAGACCGAATTTACGAACCTGCTCAATCAGATATCAAGCGGCAAAATGCAAATCCTTCAGGGCCGGCAGTCCCAGGGAAGAGACTGGTCGTTCGTACTTCTCCAGCCGGCAAACAGCCTCCAGACATTCGCCCAAAAAACAAGTCACAAGCGAATGGCGGCACTGGCCCTTATTAAACGAGCAGAAGCCCTGCGAGCTGAACTGCACTACGGAAATGTCGAAGAGGATTATTTAATAAACCAGACCAATCTGGCAAAAGCCAGTTACACCGAAGCGCTCGAGAAATGCCCGGCAAATCCTTCATTGGCCGCCACGGCTAAATTCGGCATGGGTCTTTGCGAGGAAGAACTTGGCAATTTCGAGCAGGCCCGGCAGATATTTCAGGATATCGCGGGAAATTCCGATTTCGAAAGCACTCTTGCAACCATCCGGGCAAAACGCCGTCTTGAAATAATGGCCGATTATCAGCAAAAGATTGTCTTTAAGCCTGCGCCGGAACCCACGGTACGGACAACACCGACCGGTACCGGTCAACTGCCGAATATCATCCCGCCCTTCAATATCTATCGGCCCCTTGAGTTCGATATGCTCCCTGAGTCTAACGAACTGGATGAGGCTAATCCTCCCGTCGATGCTAATGTGTCCGGTAAGTGATTCACAAGGTCCGATGTCAGACGAGAAATCCGAGTCCGCCAATGTGACCGAGCAACTTCACGTTGGCCACTCGATCAGAGAACGCAGGCTCGATAAATACCTCCACGCCCGGTTCAGTAATCTGAGCCGGAGTTTCATCCAGAATGCAATCAAGCAGGGAGCCGTCAAGGTTAACGGAAAAATCGCCAAACAAAGCCAAAAGCTCAGCCCGGGCGACAAGATTGACTTTACCCCGCCTGAGCCGCCGAGCAAAGAAATTCTGCCCGAAGATATCCCGCTAAATATAATTTACGAAGACGAAGAGCTGATAGTTCTCAACAAGCAGCCCGGGATGATTGTACACCCGGCACGTGGAAACACACACGGAACTCTCGTAAACGCCCTTGTGTTCTATTCAGACAAGCTATCAACCGGCCTTGGCGAATTTCGGCCCGGCATCGTCCACCGGCTCGATAAAAACACTACCGGTGTCATGGTCGTCACAAAAAACGACTCCGCCCAGTGGAAAATCGCCAAACAATTCGAACACCGGCAGGTAAACAAAACATATCTGGCAATCGTCCACGGCACCCCTGAGCTGACCGCCGACTGTATCAACATCCCCCTGGGCATCCATCCGAGGTTCAGGGAAAAATATGCCGTTCGCCCCGATACCGGAAAAGAAGCCGTAACGTTCTATGAAGTGCTCGAACCTTTTCGAGGTTTTTCTCTGCTGAAGCTAACTCCAAAGACCGGCAGAACCCACCAGATCCGCGTCCATCTCTCATACATAAAGCACCCCGTTGTCGCCGACGATATGTATGGCGGCAAACTCATTTATCGGTGGCAGTTGGCTGATACCGAACCAGCGGTGCAGGAGCCGATTTTAAGCCGAGTCGCGCTCCACGCCTTCAGCCTTGAATTTAAACACCCGGCAACCGAGAAGACAGTAAAATTCGAAGCACCCCTGCCGCAAGATATGCAAAACCTCCTCGATGCACTCAGAGAATATCGAAAAATCTGATATGTACTAACAGCATACTCGTTCAGAGTTCGGCGTTCAGCTGCACTCAGAACGCAGCACGCAGAACGAGCAAGATGCCCATGCCACGACAAAGAGACTTCTCACAGACGCTCTTAGGCAGCATGGCTACTACTGTTTCTGATTACGCTAAAGTGAAGCCCGGTACTGACCGATGTCCATTTTGTCACAGGTCGTTAAAGGTGACAGGAGAAGTGGCCGCCTTTAGCAATAAACTTCAGGAGGATAGTATCGTAAGGAAGTGGAAAGCTGTATGAGAACGGAAGCGGACAAACCAATGAAAACACATCACAAAACAGACAAGTCGGATAAAATGAGATTTGAAGCCCAGATCGAACTACCCCAATTTGAACGTCATAGGCGTTCCTGGGCCACGTTAAAATGGTTCGAGGACACACCGAAGACCGAAGAAGCATTCTACCTTCGCTTTCAAGACTTACCGGACGAAGATGCAACATTTCTCAAGTCGTTCTACAACATTAGCGAAGACTGGGATTTATTCAAGATGATCTGCAAATTCTGGAATATCAGGATATCCAGTGGAAAGAATACAGAATATAGAACACAGAATGCCGATTTCTGAGTTTAGGATCCTCAATTTCTATTCTTGCGGTAGTTTTGCGAGGTCGGCGTCGGAGCCGGCGACCATTAGAATATCACCCTGATAAACCACTGTGCCGGGCATCGGGACATTAATAATCTTG
>CBDVBU010000138.1:0-8481 GCA_965372295.1 uncultured Phycisphaerae bacterium | reverse complement strand
TTTAGTATAAGATTATGTATGATTCGTGCAGGGTAAAAATAGGAATCCTCTAACATGAATGTTCTGGTGGTCAATTGCTTTTTGCATAGAACATCGAATCACAAAGGACGGCGGTGTGGCAACTCCGGAAGTTGAAGAAATATTCGATGACATACTTGAGCGTGCAAAAGCACTTGATCCTGCCAATACACGCAAGTGGTTCGAGAAATTGGCGGTTTTGCATTTCGACGGCGGCTTACTCCGAATAGGCTGTCCCGATGAGGCAACCGTGCAGTTTTTGCAGGATAATTGCAAGAGCAGTTTTACCCGTGCGGCCCAACAAATAACCGGCCATCTTGTCACAATGGATTTCAGCGTTGACGCAACCGTAAGACCCAGTAGCGAAGATCGACGCTACCAGCCCAGCCTCAAGCTCCATCCTGATTATACTTTCGATAATTTTGTAGTTGGGCCGAGTAACCGGCTTGCTCACGCCAGTTGTATTGCTGTAAGCCAATCGCCCGGCGATACTTACAATCCGCTTTTTATCTACGGAAATTCCGGATTGGGAAAGACACATCTTTTGCATGCCGTCTGTTTCGAAGCCCAGCGAAGGCTTAATAACGCAGTCATCCAGTTCTTGAGTTGCGAAGATTTCGTAAACAGATTTATAAAGGCAATCGAGGAAGGGAATCAGGCCGGCTTTCAGAGTCAGTTTAGAACCGTTGATGTGCTGATAATCGACGACGTTCAGTTTCTGCGCGAGCGTGAGCACAGCCAGGAAGAATTCTTCCATACTTTTAACGCCCTTTATAACAACGGCAAACAAATCATTCTTAGCGCCGATAGCCCGCCCGGTAAGATTCCTTCGCTTGAGGAACGTCTAATCAGCAGGTTCAACTGGGGCCTGGTGACCAGGATCGATCCACCGAGCTATGAGACAAGGGTCGCTATCGTGCAGAAAAAGGCCCACGTTCGGGGCCTGAATATTTCCGATGAAATAGCTGGATACGTTGCTCGAAAAGTGCAAGCGAATATAAGGGAGCTGGAAGGGGCTTTGACCAGCATTTACGCCGTAGCAACGACTACCGGCCAGGAAATTGACCTGGAACTGGCTCAGACAGCGATGGAAGGGCAAATCGAGGCAACGTTCAAACACATAAGTATTACTGATATTGCCGAGGTGGTAACGAGCCATTTTGACGTTCGCCTTACAGATTTGCAGAGCAAAAAGCGAAGCCAGAGCATTACAGAGCCGCGTCAGATTTGTATGTATCTGGCAAGGAATCTGACCAGGCACAGCCTCGAAGAAATTGGCGGCCACCTGGGAGGACGTGATCATACGACAGTGATGCACGCCTGCAGCA
Source organism: uncultured Phycisphaerae bacterium (assembly GCA_965372295.1). Classification (GTDB taxonomy): domain Bacteria; phylum Planctomycetota; class Phycisphaerae; order Sedimentisphaerales; family Anaerobacaceae; genus JAFGPJ01. The sequence continues at coordinate 7,135 of CBDVBU010000138.1, read as the reverse complement.
AGATAAATCGGGCCAAGGACAACGATCCGAAAATGAACGCTCTGCTGAACGAGCTTACAAAACAAATCACGCATGCCCAGCAAACTTAACCGTCCGGAAATCTCGGTCTTTTCAGGCTTCTTGAGAATATCGGCAATCCTGTCGGCTAAGCCATCAACATTATGGGGATAGGTATTCGCGGTAATGACAAATATTGCGATGGCTAAAAGGGTTTTTTTGCAATAATATATTGTTCATCTCGTGACCTGGATTATAAGGAGCGAAAGAGCTTGGCATCGGAAAATGGCAAAAGGAAGTCACTTCGGGTAGCTCTGATTGCATCGGAGCATACTATCTGTGAGTATTCGATATTCCTGGAGCGTCTACTGATTGGTTTGGCCGATGAGTCGATTCCGGTAGCTTTGATTTGTCCGCCCGGATTTAATCCAGGTACTGCATTTACCGGCGTTGCCGAGGTTGTTAACCATCCGGTTTTTGATTTACCTTTGATGGAGCGTCTGAATACCAGGCTGCTCACTGAGCGGCTTTCTAAATTCGAGCCTACCATTCTCCATTGTTTGTGCGAAAGCAAGGCGTCACTTACAAGGCAATTGGCTCGTCGATTGGATTTACCTTATGTGTTGATGGTCAATTCGCTGCAGAACAAATGGAGCCACCTGTCCTTTTCATCAAAGCATTGTGCGAAAATTATTGTTCCGGCTAAAAGTATCGCTGCTAATATGGCGAGCGTTCATCCCCGCTTTGCCGACCTGATCGAACAGATAAATATAGGGACGTTCACGGCAGAAAGCAGTGGATGTTTTTCTGAGCCTTCCCGGCTTGCGACCATGGTGATGACAGATCCTCTGGATAAGGCCGATGACTTTGAGAATTTGTTTAGCGTAATCAGGCATTTAATGATTGACGGTTATGAATTTATGACAGTGGTAGTAGGCGGGGGCCGGGCAGAAAGACAATTATGGAAATTGCTCTCTGCATTGGGTCTTCTGCAGATTGTCAGCATTGTGCCGCGGCGTATGCCCTGGCGTTCGGTTCTTGCTGCTGGTGACATATTCATTCAGCCTAAGCCGAATTATTTCTTTGATCCTGTATTATTGGAGGCGATGAGTATTGGCGCCGCGGTTGCCGGGTGCACCGGTGGTGTCGATGACCTTATAATTGAGGACCGGACGGCTGTTGTGTTTGATCCGAATGACGAAATGAGTATTATGCGCACCCTGCAACGGCTGTTGGACAGGCGGGAGTTTGCGCGTCAGATCGCCGGAAATGCACAGCAATATTTAAGGGAGAACCACTCGGTCAGCAAAATGATTTCCGCTACGCTACAGACATATTACGAAACGCAAGAGCAATAATGACGATAGAAAAATTAAAGTGCTATATCGGAATATGATATAGTCGGGTTGGTTTATAAACGAATTCTTTCAGCGAAAAAGGAGAGCTAAAATGCTAAAGAGACAAGTCCTTCTAATAACGATGCTTTTCGGTTCGATGCTGCTGCTCCAGGGTTGTGTTGTTGCCGTCGTTGGGATCGGAGCTGCCGGCACGATAGCGTATATCCGGGGAGATTTGCAGACCGTAGAGTCCGAGAGCATCGATGACGTTTACGAGGCGACCTTAAAAGCGCTGGGAGAACTTGAGCTACTCCCAACGAGAAAATCGAAGGATGCATTGGGAGCAGAGATTGTTACGTATGATGCACAAGATAAGAAGATCACGATAAGGCTCAAGTCAGCGGCAGAGAAAACGACGGAGCTGTCCATCAGAATAGGCGTATTCGGCAGTGAGACGAAATCCAGGCTGATTTATCAAAAAATACGTGAGAATCTTCAGAAGCAACCAGAGCATAAAAGAGTGCCATAATAGTTAATGAACAATCTTTAATGAAGCCCTCAGTCGTATGATAATCAGGTCAATTCGATGTCGATTGATTTTTGTGGTGGTGGACTGTCAGTGGCGGCCAACAGACTACCGAGCCGGTAAGCTTCCTTGAGTGCTGAAGGGTGTTTTTCGATTTCGCCGAGGGAATCAATTTTATTGACGAACAAATTGGCCGCATAGTGTACCTGAAGCGAATCAAAACAAGATTTCATAGTCAATCGAATGCAATCGAATTGTTTCTTGCTTCTTGATCCCCCGACGGCGATGACCATAGCCCGGCGATCGTGCCCGGGAGTGATAAGCTCTTTTTTAAGCACGTATTTATGCGCCCAAAGGCTCTGGCAGCGGTCAATAAGCATTTTTGCCTGAGCACAAACGGTCATAAAGAATATCGGCGTAGCGAAAATTATACGATCGGCGTCAAGTATCTTTTTCAGGAGATGCTGATAATCATCCTGCACTTTGCATAAGCCTGTTGCGTAGCAGGCGTTGCACTCGATGCAGGGGCCGACTTGGTAATCGGGTAAACGTATATATTCGGTGCTGGCGCCCACAGACTCGGCACCAGCTAAAGCCCGGCGTAAAAGTAAATCACTATTGCCCTTAATCCTTGGGCTTGTTGATATTCCAAGAACTTTTATACTCATAATTATTAATTCGTTCAGATAAATACAGTCGGGATTTTACAAGAATATGGCATAATCCTACAGTTAAGGTGGGCTATATTCAAGCTGTTTTTCGGCAGAGAATCAACAGACAAAATCTCATAAAAAGAATCTTCGAAAAAATTCAAGATTTGGAACGGTCTCTGCCGATGGATAATATTGGATTAAGAAATGAGTGGCTCTGACGAATGACCAATTCGGCCATGTTAGTCTTAACCTGTTGTGTCTATCTTTGATGTCGCACGCAAATCAGATCGTAACTCGGGCATGGCAGGAATAGGGCTGGCGTATAAAAAGGAAAGAGCCACATAAGATAAGGGAGAGCCCGCAAAGCTCTCCCATTTTTACTTTCCTTTTGTTCCTAACTTAACTCAGTCAGAAATCGTAGTCTTCCCTATTTCTGGAATACAATTTTGCCTGCTACGATGGTTGTGTGAACAGAAAGGTTCTCGTCGAGCAGGATCAGATCGGCGTCCTTTCCCGCCGCGATGGTCCCTTTCTTGCCTTCGAGTCCTAACAGACCTGCGGGAATTTTTGTAACCATTCGAATTGCGATGTCGAGAGGGCAGTCAGTGAAAGTTATGAATCTTTCGAGAATCTGACTGAGGCCGAGCGCAGTGCCGATAAGAGTGCCGTCTTTGTACCTTGCCGCTCCTGCTTTGGATTCGTATTCAATGCCGTTATAGATGAACATGCCGTCGCCAAGACCGATTGCCTGCATGCCGTCGGTAATTGGGATGGTACGATCCGGCCCGAGCTTTTCATAAGCGAACTTCAGAACGGCAGGATGGATATGCACACCATCGGTAATAACCTGGGCGGTTATGTGTTCAGCCTGAAAGATAGCCACAAGCGGTCCCGGCGAGCGATGGTGGATCGAAGGCGTTGCATTAAACAGATGCGTTACATGCGAAATGCCGGCGTCGAATCCAACGAGAGTTTGCTCGTAAGTAGCATTGGAGTGACCGAAGGAGGCGATAATATTTGAGTCCACGAGGGAGCGGACGATTCTCAGGCTCTCGGGCAGTTCCGTTGAGATCGTCATCATACTGAGATGGCCGTCGGTAATGTTCAGGATTTCATCGAGAATTTGTTCAGACGGCGGGCAGATACATTCCGGCAATATCATCCCTTTTTTTTCAAGCGAGATAAACGGACCTTCGAGATGGATGCCAAGCAGATTTGCCCCGCCGAGGTCTCGATTGGTATATTCGGCAGCGAGAGCAAGGTGCCGATTTTCCTGGTCTGGCTTAAATACTGTTGTGGCAAGAAAACCGGTGACCCCAAAGCGAGCACAAGTCCGTGAGATAGCTTCCAGCGCTTCCGGCGTCGCATCGAGTATATCGGCGCCGCCTGCGCCCTGGATATGAACATCGATGAAGCCAGGCGCAATTATCCGCCCTTGAGCATCGAGCGTATCGTCGCAGACACTGGCGGGTTCGATTTGGCCGATTTGGGCGATGACACCATTTTCTATGAGGACAGAGGTGGTTTGCTCATCCTCCGGGGCGTCGAACAATCTGCAATTAGTTATTAGAAGTCTATGTGACATAATTTATGCCACAGTATAATACAGCATGGACTTCATTGCAAGATGCAAATAAGTGATGCAGCATCTTTGAATAAATATTGGCCGGTACTGAGGGTTGACACAGGAAATATTGAGGCGTATGATTTGTGCCAACGAGTTTTATTTTTGGAGCAGAAAAAATGGCCGAGGCAGAAAAGAGCTGGGAAAAGAGATTGGCCGGTAAGCCTGCTGAACTGACGGTTGACTTTGTGGAGTCTCTGTCGATCGATAAGCGTCTCTATAAGTATGATATTGTAGGATCGATCGCTCACGCTCAGATGCTGGCTCAACAGAAGCTGATTACTAAAGATGAGTTCAAGCAGATTAAAGATGGGCTTATCGAAATAAGCGAGGAAATCGCGGAAGGGCGGTTCAGTTTCGACAATAAGTATGAAGATATTCACATGGCAATCGAGGCGGCTCTGGTTGCGAAAACGGGCCGGGCCGGCAAGAAACTCCATACCGGCAGAAGCCGTAACGACCAGGTGGCGACCGATATTCGGCTCTGGATGCGCGACCGGATAGAGATTCTGCAGGCGAAGATTACGCTGCTTCAGAAAGCTCTCGTCAAGTCGGCCGGCAGATACACCGAAGATATTATGCCGAGCTATACACATCTCCAGCGTGCCCAACCGATTGTGATCGCTTCTTATGTGTTAAGTTTCGCCGAGCAGTTCGAACGCGACTTTATTCGATTAAAGAACTGCGGCAGCCTGCTGAATATTTCGCCGTTAGGCAGCGGGGCGGTGGCCGGCTCTACTCTGCCTCTGGATAGAAAAAGCAGCGCGAAGCAGCTTGGTTTCTCCGATATCAGCTACAACAGTATCGATGCGGTCAGCGACAGGGACTTTTGCGCAGAATTTATTTTCGATTGCGCGATGATTGCGACGCACCTGTCCCGGTTGGCGGAGGATTGGATAATCTATTCGTCGAACGAATTCGGATTTGTTCGAATTGACGATGCCTACTGCACATCGTCGAGTATGATGCCGCAAAAGCGCAATCCTGATTTGCTTGAGTTGATTCGGGGCAAGACCGGTTCAGTTTACGGCTCGCTAATGGCGATGTTGACGATTTTGAAGGCTCAGCCGTCGGGCTACAATCGCGACATGCAGGAGGATAAGGTCCACGTTTTCTCTGCCGCCGATACGGTCGAGGCTTGCCTTGATGTGGCGTGTGCGATTGTTTCACATACCAAGTTCAATATTAAAAGGATTTCAGCCGGTCTGGATGAAGGATTTTTGGATGCGACTGCTTTGGCTGAGTATTTGGTTGGAAAAGGTGTCGCTTTCCGCGAGGCGCACGGCATTGTCGGCTCTTTAGTTGCCGACTGTGAGAAGCAGAAGAAGAAGCCGACCGGGCTTACATTGGACGAGTTCCAAAAGTATTCGAACCTGATAGAGCCTGATGTATATGAACATCTTGGCGCTGTGAATGTTGCAGGTAAATACGTAACGGAAGGTTCGGCCGGGCCGAAGCAGGCGAAAGAACAGGTTGAATACTGGAACAAGCAGTTGGGGCAACGATGAGCACCGGCGAAGACGAAATTACCGCCTGGTTTGCAAACCAGAGTCGCTTATCTGTAACGGATTTTCCGATAGGCATCGGCGATGACATGGCCCAGATCAGGGTGGGCAATGAGTCGGTTCTTGTCACTACGGATATGCTGCTGGACGGCGTTCATTTCGACCTGCGGCAAGCGACTATAGAGCAGACAGGATATAAAGCGATGGCCGTCAGTCTAAGCGATTGTGCCGCAATGGCGACGACTCCTGTCGCGGCGGTTGTCTCCGTTGCGATGCCGAAAGAATTTGGCGGGGAAGAATTAAAGCAGCTTCATGCCGGGATCACCCGTGCAGGCGAGAAATACAATTGTGCCCTGGTGGGCGGTGACATAACAAGCTGGAGAAAAGAAAATCCATTTGCGATAAGTGTGACGATGCTCAGCAGGCCGGCGGTTACTGAGCCTGTAAAGAGGTCGGGTGCGAAGCTCGGCGATAGTATTTGCGTGACAGGTTCGTTGGGCGGATCAGGCTTCGGAAAGCATCTGGAATTTGAGCCGAGAGTCAAAGAGGCTGTAAAGATCGCTCAGGTGGTCAATATCAATTCAATGATAGATATAAGTGACGGGCTTAGCAGCGATCTAAATCGTATCTGCCGCCAGAGTACAGTTGGGGCGATCATAGAAGCTGAGCGGATCCCGATATCGGATGAGGCCCGAACGGCAGAGGATCCGTTGAGTTCGGCGATAAATGATGGCGAAGATTTTGAGTTGCTGTTTACTCTTGCGAAGACCGATTGTCAGGAATTATTGGATAAATGGAGTGAGCCGGTACCGATTACTCGAATCGGCGAAATAACGGATACTCAGAAAATGCAGATTAAAATGCCCGATGGCCAAATTGTGGATTTGCGGATCAAAGGGTATGACCATTTGAAGAATTGACGAAGGCTGTAATGGAGGTATGAATTATGAAATTTCGGTCATTGCTTAACTGGATGGTTGGATTATTCGTGCTTTTTAGTTTTTCTGCCGGTGTATCGGGCGCCGAAAAGCTGGACAGGGGCTTGATTGCTCTTGAGCGTGAAGACGGCTCAGTTTTTCTGAGTTGGCGTTTGCTCGATAGTGACCCTGAGGACATCGCTTTTGAAATCTGGCGGGGTGGTCTTAAATCCACCAGGACTCGATTAACGAAGGGAAAGCCATATCGACAAACTAACTTTGTGGATAAAACCCCCAAAAAAGGTACGGGCAGAGTAATCCATGTTTATGAACTCTACGCCCACAGTGGGGACAAAAAGGCCCGAATGGTGGGAAAAGTTACTGTTAAGCTGACTGGCAGGGCCGAACAGTATATCAGCATCCCGTTGAAGGGTGATTACGATTTTCAGAAGGTGGGGATTAGCGATTTGGATGGTGACGGGACTTATGAATATGTTATCAAGCAGCCGAATTTCAATACGGATCCTTATCAAAGACCGGGGTATTGGAAGAAAAGTACGACGACCTATAAGCTCG
>CBDVBU010000137.1:0-8553 GCA_965372295.1 uncultured Phycisphaerae bacterium | reverse complement strand
GTCCCGGCGCAAGCCATAAAGAACAAGCCCAGTTCCTTATTCCAGACGACGCTGGGGGACCAGGAATAAAATCCCCAGCCCTCTGGGAATATGTGAACATCTCCTCGTTTATTAATGTCATTCACGGCCCATTTTGCACCACCGTCACTGGTGTGTCGAACAAAATACTCCCACCGGGTGCGATCAAGGATATGTTCTTTTTTCACTCTGGCTAAATTGAGTCGGTGAGCCTCTTTCCTGCCGTTGGGTGAGTAAAGATATACATAGCCATCCTTGTTCTCCCGGTAATCCTGCCCGTATTGCACAACAGATATAAACGAAAATGCGTGATTCGGTTCATTATGAAACAGCAACTGATTGCCGCCGCGGCCAACTAACCAACGGTCTTTATCATGCGCGCTCGACCCATTCCAACGTTTCCAATTTTTCTCCCCTTTGGGTTTCCAAATCAGTTGCACTCCGTCGAACCAGCCAAAGCTGCCGTTCTTTACACCGGTGTGAGAAATAAACTGGTAGAGGTTTCTATCAATCGAAACAATGCCATACGCGTACCATGTCCAGGTTTTTCTTGCGAGTTTATTTTTTGGATGATCCTGCAAACGGTCTCCCTCTGGCAGGTTCTCTATACTAATAATGTCAGACTGCCCTGTCCGGCTGTAATCTGGAGCGCCCTCAAGAGGCGTCCCCCGGAATGACTTGTCCCCGGGAGTTCCGGACAGCCGGATTATCTGGTTGTTGTGCCAATTCGGCAGTTCTTCGTTTTCAACGAGCCAGCCTCTACCATCACACATAGATGTGTAAATATCTCCATCCGCCGCCCATGTCATGAACCAATTGTCTCCTTTGTTGCCCGAACGAAATACCTTTGCATTGAATTCTACACCGGTCGGAACATTCTCTTTCGCACTGGCATTCAAACAGAAAAGACTCATCCAAACAAATGTCACTACTAATAAACCTCTTGTTACGTTTCGGATAGCATACAATTTCATTTCTTTTACCTCCGAATTGTTATGTTGTTGACTCAAAATGCGATTCATTGTGATTTCCACACGCAAACTCATGATATGATGTCGAATAATCCGGCCTTGCTGTTGATTTCTGGATGCTTATGCCTCGAGCAGTAATGGCAATCCGGCGAAAAGAAACTAACGTTGAAGTTCCCGGATTTGATCTGCAGACAAAGCACCAGTGCCTGTAGATGTGCTGCCGAATATGCGAATCTCGTCAATGAGTCCACGGAAAATGCGATCATCGTGGCCAGGACGAGTCAACGGGTTGAAATGGCCAACGGTCAGTGGTCCGATGTTTCTGCCCACTGGCCCTCTGGCATAATCAATTGCGGAATCCAGAATCGCCTGATGATTGGAATCTCCAAAATAGAACTTCACATGTTGACCATTGGCTGTTGAATCATACGTTACAGCAAAGAATCGCCAGTTCTTCTTTCCTGTTTTGGCATCGACAGTTATTCTTCCGGGCAAACTGACCGCAGGCACGCCGTCTGGCCATTGATTTATGCCTATCTGGAGTCTGCCGTCGCGCAGGAAAACAAGGTCGAATCCTTCTCCTCCGTTGTTGCTTGTTGTGACGATGCGGTTGCCTCCTGAACCTGTACTGGCGTTACGACAGTTCGCCCAGCCGGTAATGGTGAAGGACTTCAGCCCCTTTAACTCGTCCACCGGCCCTCCATCGAGGTCCACTGCAAAGACCCCGACACCGTTTCCGAAGTCCAGAGCGGTCTTGCCGCCACCTGTCGCGACATTGGCTGCCCATCTGGGTACCGGCTTGGTCAGTTGTCCGCGCCTGTGCTTACCGGAACTAGTTCCGGTATTCGCAGTGGTAACTCCTTCGGCCTCGTTGAAGCACAATTCCACAATCGGCCGGATCGGCCCTGCGTGGCTGAAACTGCGTTGCTGCGGAGCATCTGATTTGTTGACTTGCAGAGAGCGATCACCGACGTTCCGTACTGCCAGAAGGTATTCGTTGTCTTCGGACAGCCCTGAGGTACTCAGTTGTGCGGTTGTGCCGCAACCGTCAAGTACGATGCGATCGATGCTGACGCCACCGTTTATCGAGTAGTTATCCAAGTTGGTTGCGCTCGCGATGTCCACAGGTTCGGAGAAGCTGACCAGGACGGATCGACCGTCGCCTTCGGCACGGATCGATACGATGCGAGGCGGGGTGATGTCGGCTAGGTCATCTGTGTATTCGAGTAGCATTGCCCAATCGCCATCGTCCGGTGGCTTGGAACTTGTCCAGGGCCCCCCGGCGACAACCTCGATTTCGGTCCAGGCGCCGCTTCTCGGACTGAACCAGCGAGCGCGATAAGGGCCACCTTTCAGTTGCACGGTAACAGGACTTGAATCAGGCATGTACAGAGCGTAAGTCTTTCCCGGACGGGCCAGGCAGAAAACGCCGCCAGCCAGTTCGTTGAGTGGTTTGAGGCTCCACCAGTCAAAAGATGTGAAGAAATCGACGATGTGGGTATGCCCTTTGAGCATGGTCATCGTTATATCGCCCCGACCGTTGACCCAACCGCCGCCGGAGTCGGGATCGAAGCCAGTGCCCCGATTGGCCGTCTCGCCTGTTGTCTGGTAGCAGCCTGCCATGTAGATTTCCCACGCCAGTTTGCGGCGTGTCTCGGCAGAGCGATGGCCTGGGTATTTCTCCCACAGATCCTGATATCCGAATTCTTCATTAATCTGGGGGATAATCCTTCCGCTCTTCTCCTGAGCTTGCCGCTGGTCGAACATGTAGCGATTCTGTCCGGCATCCCACCGCTGGATGAGCTGCATATCGTTCCAGGTTTTGCCATGTGTCCGGTACATGACGTTGTGTGCAGACGTCAGATGATCATACGGATCCCATTGCTTGACTTTTGGGCCCATCGCGTCGGCCCAGCCGGGAACCTTGCGATGGAAGTTGTGTTCGTTACCGAGGTCCCAGGTGACATTGGAGAAGGCTGCGAATCGTGCCACAGCGTATCGATAATAGAGGTCCTCCTCTGGACTGCCCGCCTTGAAAGGTGTCGGCAGGACCTGACCGCCAATAAAGGGAACGACTGAGACAATAACATCCCTGCTGCGTGCATACTGGAGCAGCCGCTCGTATTTTCGCCAGTGGGCCAGATTGAATCGCGTCAGGTCAAAGCCCGGATTCTTCACGTCATCCGGACGCTGGGCGAGCCAGGGGTTGAGATACAGCTTGAAATCGTCTGTACTACGGACCGGCTGCTTCCAGGGACGGTCATTGTTACGGCCATACAGCAGGACCCGCAGCCTGTTGATTCTTAAATCGGCCAGTCGATCAATGGCCCGGCGGATTGTGTCGTCATCTCGCCAGCCCATGAGATAGTACGTTGTGGTTCCGTTCCAGAAATAGTATTCGCCGGTCCCTTCCCAGATGAAGTGCCACGGATTCGCCTCGTCCACCCGTAACAGTCCACATCTGCCCGCATTTCGTGCGGTAAAAATCCCTTTATCCGTTTTCCGAAAACCACCCTGACGGTAGGTTACCTGGTAATCGTATTTCCCTGCGGCTATAGGCATGAACCGGATGCGAAAAATGCTTCCGTCCTCGGAATCGCAGAAGCCGTCTACATCGCTGGACTCTTGACCTTCGACGCCAAACGAGCCTCGGACCGATGCATCTATAAACGGATTCGCTGCATCGGGTCTGTCAATACGTACCGTCACTTCCATGTAGTCATAGGCATCCACCACACCGACGAGCTTCTCAAACTTCACCTGAGGTGGAGTGGCATAAAGGCTGGTCGCCCAGCCGCTTATTGATATTGCCGCAACAAGGATGTAACATAGCCTCTTCATTTTGGCTTGTCCTTTCATCTCATCCATTCAAACCGTGCCGCGCATTTGATGCAATCATCAATACTATAGCGCAACTTGGTTTTGCGTACTGGGTGTAGTTCACGATTGTATAAACCACGATTTCCCAGTACCAAGAAGCGGTGGGCCGTGCCTACCCTGCTCACCGATTGGTGGCAGAGTATATTGAAACAAGCATTTATGCAAGTGTTATCTCACTGAGAACTTATAGATTATCATATGTTGATATACCTGGGCTCGCACAATATCATGCGTCTGCTGCGCCGCTAATGTCGAGGGACGCTGACAATATCCTGTTTCTTCCCCTTCATGGTGTTGAAGATATCTTCCTTCATCGCCTGCTGGTCGATCTGACGAATCACATGCACGCTCGTGGCCCGCCCGGTCTTCATCCAGCGATACCCCTTTTCGGGCCCGCCCACCACCACCGGCTCGGTTTCCTTCACCCAACCAAGTTTGAGCCGCATCGAGATAATCGCCGACAAACACGCCGGATCGAAAAGCGGCTTGTTGTGCGCCGGCACGATCTTCAACAGATACCGCCCCAAAGGGTTGTCCGCATAGTAATCCGCCTCTGTGCGCTTGTCGATCCGCACCCGAGCCCCCACCGGAGCCGGCATAATCCACGTCTCGATCCCGCTTTGGCAAACAACGTACATCGACCATGGATCGTTATTACCGTTGAACTCGTTGATGATTTCATTATTCGAGCCGCCCAGCCACATCACCCGTATCCGCCCGTCCAACTCCAGCCCCTCCGCCCGCGCCTGCAATATCGCACTGGCAACATTCGTTCCCGGCCCCACCGGAACCACCCAAACAGGATTCTCACGCGCCGCACCACGCGCAGCCGCAAGTATCGCCTCGCTCGCCGCACTCCGAATCGCCGTCGTATCCGACCAGATTCCACTGGCCGGCACTGCCAATCGCTCGTTTGCCCCCCGAAAAACGAACGGCTTGCGATCCTTCCCAAGTCCGCTCTGCACCGCCAGATCGATGACATTCAAGATCTCCTCGTAGTTCATCGGCTCCTGCCCGCCTCCGTGATGAATGCTGTTCACCCCCAGAATATCCAAATCGCTGAATAGCCCATACCCCAGATAGTGCTGATCGTCCTGCTCGTTCTTCTGGTCCGTATCCAGCAGCACCTGTGGAATACTCAACGTCTTATCCGTATGCGCGCGAATAAGCACAAGGCATTCGTCCGAATACGTCCCATCCGAGACTCTCAGCACAACCCTATAAATCCCCACTTTCGCAAACGTGTGCCGAACACGCCTGCCGGTGCCGGTGCTCCCGTCCCCAAAATCCCACGCATATCCCACAATCTTTCCCACCGAGCCGTTCCCGGCAAACTCGACGCCGCGTCCGACCTTCACCGCCGAATCCAAAGACCGAATCCTCGCCTCAACAGGTGGATACACGACCACCGTCCGAGTCAGCCACCCGCTGTCCTTGCCGTCCGAGAACACAAGTCGCATATCGTAATTCCCCGGCCTGGCGAACGTATGACTAACCTTTTGGCCGCCTCCCGTTGTCCCATCCCCGAAATCCCATTGCCAGGATGTGATATTCCCCAGCACCTGCGTCGCCTCGAACACCGTCACCTCGCCTGCACGAATCGGACCGGCCGCCCGCGCAATCCGCGCGTCGATCGGCGGACAATACGCAACTACCCACGACACACCCTTCTCCCCCCGGTAATGAATGCTCTCAATCGACGTCTGCTCATCCTTGCTGAACGTGCTCATTCGCAGTGCATCGAATGTGATCGCCTCGGTCTCCGGCCCGCCCCACACATACCGCCCACGGTCGTACCATCCGCCCACGCCGCGTGCATGCACCCGCCATTCGCCCTCCCGCCGCAACTCGATCTTCCACCCCGTCTTGGGCTGAGGCTGATTATCGTAAACGCCGCTCAGCACGATCAGATTTGCTCTAACCGGTTCTTTCCACCGAGCCATCCACCACGCCCCCTTATCTTCCGCAACAATCCCCAAATCCTCTCCGAACCCCACTCCATACTCATGCCACTGCGATTCCTTCATAAACCGCCCGGTTTGGTTGTCGTAAACCATATGGTCCACAGCCCCACGCAACCCCTTCTCGAATGACTCTAAATTCCCCAAAAGCTTCGCCTCAAGCAGTAAATTACGAGCCGACTCCGGGACGCGCACACTCCCCGAGTCAACCGCCATAATTAACATCAACAACGCCGTTACCTTGATACATGCCATTTTCTCATCTCCGAGAAGAAAAGTTACCCGGGCTTCATTGGCGAACACCGCGCCCGGCCGGTACTCTTACGTCTTTCGTACTGAATCCCTATCATTGCCAAAACAGCAATTCATCTCGCATCTCCTTCATATCTCCAATGAGTGTGAATTGAGCAATGAAACAAAGCTATCCATCAGTGGATTGAAAAGGTATTCTTCCAAACCACCCCAGAAACCTTCACCCTTAGCTTGGTCGTAGAGGTTGCCCCCATTTCGCACGACGATCAGGCCAAGGCTGGGCACGACCAGGAGGACCTGATTTCCTGCGCCTGCCCCCGCAAAGGCGTCACGGGGCACCTTTGCCCATATACCGTCGAAGTTTGTCCACCAACACAAACCGGAGGCAGGCTGAGGATTACCCTTGGGCCTGTCGGGCAATGGCATGCCTGCATATCCTACCATCTCCTGGACCTGCTTCGGATTGATGAGTTGCTTTCCCTGCCAGTTTCCTCCACGCAGCATGAGCCGGCCTACCCGAGCGACGGCTCGAGCGGTGTAAGATCCACCACCCCAGTTGGCTACCAACTCCAGACCGTCAACTTCATAGGTCTTGCCGTATCCTATCGACCATTCATTGTCCTTAATCCCGATGGGCCTCATAAGGCGTTCTCGTAGTAAGGTCCTGATGTTAGTGTGTTTGCTGTCACGTAAGCCGGCGGTGACGGCGTAGGAGAGCATGGCCATGCCGGGATTGCTGTAGGCGTACCTGGTGCCGGGAGTAAATACGATGGGGGCTTTGTCGCGCGAGAGGGTGAAAGGGTCGGGATCTTTTCGCCAGAAGGCCCCCTTCCATCCGGGCAGCTTCACGTGCGGGACGTTGTCCTGTTCGGCATCCTCAACGCCGGCCGAATGCGTAGCCAGGTGGCGAATTGTAATCTTGGATTTCAGCGGATGGTTCTTCCATTGAGGGATGTACTTCCAGGCTGGGTCATCGACAGCAACTCTACCGTCGTTCAGGGCGGTCATTAGCGACATCCCTCCGACCAGGGCCTTGGCCAGCGACGCCGTATAGTGTTTTTTGTCCGGACCATGTCCGCGCGCATACCATTCGTATACAATCTTGTCGTGCCGAATGACCAGCAGGGCTTTGGTGTTCCTACGTGCCAAGGAATCCCGGAGTGCATCCAAGGCTTTGTTGGAAAGGCCCTGACTCTCGGGGGTCGCCACTTCCCACCGAAATCGCGCACCGGCAGTGGATAGAGACAGGAGCAAACATAGCACAACCGTGAAGAACGCCATTTTCTTTGACAGTACTACCATCCTAACTCCTTTACCCAGGAACAATGAGTATACCACCTCAAACTTGAACCACGACTGAGCATTCCAAAAACTGCTCGGCATATTATCGCTCACAGCGCAGTACCAAAGCACTGTGTTCACACAACTTGCCCTCAGTGTAACAGTAGCGAGGAGAGCGGTCAAGTTGCCCTCAGTGTAACAGTAGCGAGGAGAGCGGTCAAGTTGCCACGTCCATGATAATGCTACCGGAAATTGTTGACATTGAGATGAAATTATGCTAATATCAGACTTGAAGCTTGCAGGAGTATTTCAGTGAAGTGTATATGGTAAATCCCGGTTCTATATAACTTGAAGTTTTCCACCAAGAACAGATTACAAATATTAGCAAATAAAAGGAGGAAACAAAATGTTTCAACAATCGTCTAAACAAATTTTGCTTGGTATCTTCGTCGCATTGTTGTTAATGACAATGCCTGTCTATGCCGTAAAAAACTTCAAAATCTCCAACTACGGAGGCGGACACCAGATCTGGTTTGAAGCTGAGGATTACGATGAACGGAATCCCGACACGGAACAGTATTACCCGGTTGTTGACGCGGCTGATGCGTTCGGTCAAGCAATTACCCGGGCAGGCGGCGCCGGCGGCATGATTCGCTGGACATTCAATATCGGCGTGGCTGGCGGCAAGGGCGGTACCTGGTATTTCTGGGCACGGCAAATCAATCCAAGCAATTCGTCGGATTATATGCTCGTGGAGGGGGATCCGGACGACGCAGAGATCCCCACCGGCCCACCCTTTGCCGGAGATGATGGAGCACCGTTCAGCAACGCAGACGACCGAGTTTTTGAGATAAATGTCGGACCTTCCTGGGATTGGGCCCAGAGCTGGGACATAGAGGGTCACACCAAAGAACTTCAAGATGGCGAGAACACGATGTACATCTTTCACAGGCAAGGCAACGATACGGTGTTCTGGGATGTTTTCATGTGGACGGACGATGCCGGCTATGTGCCTACCGATGACGATTATCAAAATACTATCCCGGGCGGCGGTTTCGGGACGGCTTTAAAACCTGACCCGGCTGACGGTGCCACCTATTTAGACACATGGGTGTCTCTTAGCTGGCGACCTGGGGATTTTGCTGTCTCGCACGATGTGTATTTCGGCGAGAACTTCGACGATGTGAACG
>CBDVBU010000136.1:0-8575 GCA_965372295.1 uncultured Phycisphaerae bacterium | reverse complement strand
GCGACAAACACGGAGTGACATCAAACCTCACCGAAGCAGAGATAAAAGATTTGGCCAAGTTCATTCTGTCACAATAGAACGTTCGGAAACAATAACAGCATAAGGAGATCGTTCAAATGAGAAAAGGCATTCGTTTTTTAACGCTGGCCATGCTTTTCGTATTGCTGGCTTCGATTGGCTGCTCGGTAAACCGTGGGACAGAAGCTGATGTTTCGACCGTCACGATCATCAGCCCATCGGACGCAACGGCAGCCGAGTGTTTAGCGGCACAAGAAGTTCGCCGTTATGTGTATCTGCGGACGGGCAAGCTGCTGCCTATCGTTCGGAGCGACAAAAACCTGCCTTCGAAAACACCTTTAATTATTGTCGGACAGAAGGACCGCCCTGTCATCAGAAGAATAATAGACAAAAATGCGGAGCTGGTCTCTTTGACAGGCTCGCTGGAATCTCAGCAATATCTGATTAAGACAATCAGTGTCGCGGGCTTCCAGCCCGCGATTCGAAGGCGAGACGCCTTCGACACTGGGAAAGTCTTACTGATTACAGGCGGCGATTCGATCGGGACACTCTACGCCGCCTATCGATTCGCCGAGCATCTGGGCGTTCGTTTTTATATGCATGGCGACACAATACCCGACAAGCGTATTGCGCTGAAAATACCCGACCTGGATGAAAAAGGCAAACCGCTGTTCAATATGCGGGGAATCCAGCCGTTCCACGATTTTCCCGAGGGACCCGACTGGTGGAATACCGACGACTACAAAGCTGTCATTGCACAGCTTCCTAAGCTGCGTATGAACTTTTTCGGATTGCACACATACCCCCAGAGCGGCGTCGGCCCCGAGCCAACCGTCTGGATCGGCATGCCCGGAGACTTAAACGAAGACGGAACCGTGAAGTTCAGCTACCCATCGAGGCATTTCACTACGGCGAACATCACCGGCGCCTGGGGCTATAAGCCTGCAAAGACAAGCGACTACAGTTTCGGCGCAGCACAAATATTCGAACGAGACGACTACGGCCCGGACTATATGCGCGGCATGAATCCCTGGACACAGCTTACGCAGGAAAAAGCAAACGAACTGTTCAACCGTATGGGCAACACACTTAAAGAAGCCTTCGAATATGCTCACACCCTCGGCGTCAAAACCTGTGTCGGCACCGAAACGCCGCTAATTATTCCCGACGCCGTCAAAGAGCGCATTAAAAGTATGGGTAAGAATCCGTCCGATCCGGCAGTCGTGCAGGAACTCTACGAGGGAATGTTTCGGCGAATCTCTAAAGCCTATCCGCTGGATTATTACTGGTTTTGGACGCCCGAAGGCTGGACGTGGGGTAATCCCAAGGACGAGCAGATCGAAGCTACGGTGGCCGATTTCCGAGCGGCTATTGCGGCCTCAAAGCAAGTCAACGCCCCATTCACATTAGCCACGTGCGGCTGGGTCCTGGGACCGCCGAAGGACCGGGCGTTGTTCGATAATTCACTACCCAAAGAAATGCCTATGAGCTGCATAAACCGCAACGTCGGTTTCGCCCCGGTCGAGCCCGGCTTTGCCAACGTCACCGGCAGGCCCCAGTGGGCTATCCCCTGGCTCGAAGACGATCCGGCAATGATTATCCCGCAGCTCTGGGCGGGCCGAATGCGGCGCGATGCAGCAGATGCGCTGGCTTACGGGTGCACGGGACTGATGGGCATCCACTGGCGAACACGGATCCTCGGGCCGAATGTTTCAGCCCTCGCCCATGCCGCCTGGGAACAGAAAGACTGGAATCCGGACTTTGGCAAAAAAGACGAACAGCCCAAACCAAAGCCCTCAGAGGGCCGTGAAGGAGGCAATGTCGCTGGATTTCCGAATAACGCTATAGCTGATACCGAAAACGATCCGCTTTACCAAACGGTCATCTGGGATGTGAAAGCCTATCGTCTTAAGGTGCCGAACGGAACATATACTATGACATTGAAGTTCTGCGAACCTCACTACGGCGAGCCCGGCAAGCGGGTATTCGGCGTCAAATTACAGGGCAAAAAAGTCATTGATCGGTTGGACGTTTTCGCAGAGGTCGGCCAAAACAGGGCGCTGGATTATACCTTTGAAGATGTCAAGACAGACAACGGCCTTTTGGAAATCGGTTTTGAGAACCAGGTGGAATTTCCGTGCATTGCGGCTTTTGTTGTGCAGGGCCGGGACATAACAAAAAAGATCAACTGCGGCGGTCCTGCTTATAAAGACTACGAAGCCGATATGCCGGCAGCGAAAACCGACAGCAGACCGCGCGACCTGCCGGCAGACGATTTTTATGCCGACTGGGCCCTGGCGCAGTTCGGGCCGGAAGCCGCCGGACCAATCGCCAGGTTATTCATCAGCCTCGACGGAGGGCCATCGGCAACTGCTGAAGGACAGCGAAACACCAACCTGCCCCGGCCATCCACGTGGGTGGGAGGCCCCGGCGGGATCAGGCCGGACGAAAGATCCTGGGAACAAGTTAGCAAGAAATACGAATTCGTTGAGGATTTGGCTAAAATACGACCGAATGTCAAAGGGAACGGCAACCTCGAACGTTTCGACTACTGGCTAAACAGCTTCCGTTATCTGCGGGCAGTCGGACGAGTCAACTGTACATGGGCCAGATTCAACGCCGTGATGAAAAAGGTCAAGGACGAAAAGGATCCCCAGACACGCAAACGTTTGGCATGTCGGATCGCCCTGCCGATTAGAAAAGAGCTTGTCGCCCAGGTTGCCGATGTACACAAGTATCTGCTGGCAACTGTCACCACAAACGGTGCGATGGGCAACGTAACAAACTGGCAACAGCACATAATGCCGAGCCTGCTCACCGAACCCGGGAAGGAACTTGCCAAACTTATGGGTGAAGAACTGCCGGCCGACGCAATACCTTCGGATTCATACAAAGGTCCGCTGCGATTGATTGTGCCGACCGTGCGAGGCAGCCTGTCGGCCGGCGAGGATTTACAGCTCAAAGTAATTATTCTGGCCGCAGCCACACCCAAAAACGCATCGCTATACTTCCGGCCAATGGGCAATGGCAACTATAAAAAGATTCCGCTTACACACATTGCACGCAGCGTATATTCCGCACGGATTCCCGCAGGCCAAATCGAAACCGACCTGGAGTATTACGTCGAGGTAAATACGACCGATGGTCAAGAGGCCACTTTCCCCGCCACCGCGCCAAACATCAATCAGACGGTCGTGCTAATGAAGGAGAAATGAGAATGAGCGAACAGGATTACACTCGTCGCGGTTTCCTGAAGACCATTGGCATGGGAGCGGTATCGCTGGATGTGTCGCGGGCTTCCAGCCCGCGATTCGAGGGCGGGACGCCCTCGACACGAACAAATGCCGCTCTGCCGCGTTCGGGCGATGTGACTGGAGAGAAGCCCAATTTCGTTTTCATTCTCGTTGATGATTTGGGCTGGATGGATACCGGCTGCTATGGGAGCAGGTTTTACGAAACGCCGAATATTGACAGACTCGCCGCCCAGGGCATGCGATTCACCAACGGCTACGCCGCTTGTGCTGTCTGCTCGCCGACACGGGCGGCAGTAATGACGGGGCGCTACCCGGCTCGTCTCGGCGTGACCGACTGGATCCGATCGCGATTCCAGGGCGGCGAAATACCCGAGAACAAAAAGAATCCCATCAATTACGTCGGCCGTAAAGATAAAAAGCTTTTGTGCCCGCCCAACGCACTGTGGATGGAGCTTGAAGAGATTACCATCGCCGAAGCACTCAGACCCGCTGGATATACTTCGTGCCATATCGGGAAATGGCATCTCGGCGCCGATGACTGGTACCCCGACAAGCAAGGATTCGACCTCAATATCGGAGGCTGTGACTTCGGCCAGCCGCCCAGCTATTTCGATCCCTATTCTCGAAAGCGGCAAGGATCGATACCGACGCTAAGTCCCCGCCGTGATGGTGAATACCTGACCGACCGCGAAGCGGATGAAGCGGTCAAATTTATTCGCAGCTATAAAGATAAGCCATTCTTTTTGTATATGGCTCATTACGCGGTACATACGCCGATCCAGGGCAAAGAAGATGTGGTCGCAAAATACAAGGCCAAAGAGCCGACAAACCAGAAGAATCCGGTGTACGCCGCGATGATTGAGAGCGTTGACGATGCCGTGGGTAAAATCATCTCCGTGATCGACGAACTCGGCATAGCAGAAAAAACGATTGTTTTCTTCACCAGCGACAACGGAGGACTGCCGGGCATAACCAGCAATACTCCCCTACGTTCCGGCAAAGGCTATCCGTACGAAGGCGGAATTCGTGAGCCTCTGCTCGTCCGCTGGCCAAAGGTAATAAAAGCCGGCACAATCAGCCGCGAGCCGGTAACCAGCGTCGATTACTTCCCGACCATTTGCGAAGCAGCCGGTGTTCCTCTGCCGCCGGATCGTGCTATCGACGGCGTCTCGCTCCTGGGGCATCTAAAATCCAATGGCGACAAAAAACTGGATCGTGAAGCGATATTCTGGCACTTCCCACACTATCGCGGTAAGATCGTACCTTACAGTATCGTTCGAGCAGGCGACTGGAAACTCATCAAACGATACGAGGGCAAAAATTTCGAACTGTTTAATCTCAAGGACGATCTGTCGGAAGAAAACGATCTCTCGGAAAAGATGCCGGAGAAGGTAAAAGAACTCGATGCGAAATTAAGCAATTGGCTCCGGGCCACGAATGCCAAACTGCCCAGACCGAATTTGTCGCCGGGCTAATTATGTCCAAGATATACAATTGGAAAGGAGAGCAAACCCGATGAGAACTCAAAACCGACGCGATTTTCTGAGAGTTTTGGGACTGGGAATTGCTGCCATGGCAACGCCGAGCAGGTTGTTTGCAGAGCAAAAGGCAGACAGCAGACCTAATATCCTGTGGATTCTGTCCGAGGACATCAGCCCTGATCTGAGTTGCTATGGCACACCAGCGGTGCAAACTCCGAATCTTGACAAGCTCGCCGGCCAGGGGATTCGCTTTACCAACGCATTTACGACCGCCCCGGTTTGTTCGGCCAGCCGCTCGGCTATGATTACGGGAATGTTCCAGACATCAATCGGCGTTCATCACCACCGCAGTCATCGCGACGACGGCTATACATTACCTCAACCCGTCCGGCTGATTACTGAATACTTCCGCGAAGCGGGCTACTTCACGGCGAATGTCAAAACCGCCGCCCCGGGAGTAAAAGGCTCGGGAAAGACGGACTTCAACTTCAAGTTCAAGAACGCCTTTGACGGCAGCGACTGGAACCAGCGTAAAGCCGGCCAGCCTTTCTTCGCTCAATTGTCCATCAGCATGACCCACCGGGGCGGGCACTGGAAGAATCTGCGCAGCCAGCTAAAGAACCCGGTCGATCCCGCCAAGATCAAGCTGCCCCCCTACTACCCCGATCACCCGGTCGCACGAGAGGATTGGGCGACTTACCTCGACTCCATCCAGGTTATGGACGGATACATCGGCAAGATTCTAAAACGTCTCGATGATGAAAACATTGCCGACAACACAATCGTTATTTTCATAGGCGATCACGGTCGCTGCCACGTCCGCGGCAAGCAATGGCTTTACGACGGGGGCATCCATATCCCAATGATCGTTCGCTGGCCGGGCAAGCTCGAAGCCGGGCAGGTATGCGACGACTTGGTAAGTTCGATTGACATCTCGGCAACAGCGCTGAAGATTGCCGGCGTTGATCCGCCCAGGCATATCGAAGGAAAGGTCTTTCTCGAATCCGGCACAAACGGTAATTGGAAGACCGTTAATCAGCATGAGTATATCATCGCCGCCCGTGATCGCTGCGATGAGACTATTGACCGCATCCGCTGCGTTCGGAACAAACAATACAAATATATCCGCAATTTCATGCCGGAACGACCTTACATCCAGACAAACGCTTACAAGGAACGCTCCTACCCAATGTTGAATCTCATGAAAGAGCTTCACGCTCAGGGCAAGCTAACACCCGCCCAAGCGATGTTCATGGCGCCGCGAAAGCCTGATGAGGAACTGTACGATATTAAGAATGACCCATACGAAATCAACAACCTCGCATCATCACCAGAACACCAGCAAACCCTCAAAAAGATGCGGGCAATCCTGGATAAATGGATCAAAGACACATCCGACATGGGCCGGTTTCCGGAAAAGCCCAGTTCCATTACACCACGGGACCGAAAAAGAATATATGGAGAGTGATACCGCCCTTTGGGATCCAACGTAAGCAACGCCGGCAAAGCTTTAAGAGTCAAAATGTATTGCTGTTGCAGAAATTTTGCGCTCAGCCTCAATTGGATCATCAACATTTAGAACAACTTGACTTCGATTTTTTTATCACGCCACTCAGCGATAAAAGATTTCATCTCCTCCAGCAATAATTGTAATTGCTCAGTGTTTTCAAGCAGATTTTCGTAAAAGTTTCCATCGTTAATGAGTCTGGCAGCGCTACCCTGGCCGTTGTTGACTTTCTCCAAAACCAGCCGAAGTTCCCCCATGGCCCCGCTCAGTTGCTCGCTCGTATCGACCATTGCAGTTATGAGCTTTTCCGTTCTGTCATCGACACTTTTCAGAGTTGATGTCCCGGCTGCGGTAAACTTACGGATTTCTTCGCTCGTATCGACAACAGCAGCGACAATCTCTTCTACCTTGGCATCGGCATTCTTTAGAGTCGTAGTCCCCGCGGCGGCAAGCTTCTCGAATTCTTCCAACGTATCCTTGGCCTGCTTTGACGCTTCCGCAAAGTTGGCCAGCGTTTTCATTATGTTTTCTTTGCTGTCTTTGTTGCCCATGATATCATTCGCGTTGGCAATGAGATTCCCAAGGCCCTCGATCAATCCGTCGAGTTTCTTCTGGCTTTCTTCCGGGAAGAACTCGCTTGTCATGCCGGTGGAGCCCTGGAGCAATATTTTATCCACCAGATATTTTGTTTCCGGCCGGTTCGGATCGAGTGGAACCACAGGTATCTCAGGGTACTGTTTAAGTTCGATATAACTGCTTCCCAATCCACGTGTCATCATTTTTACCTCAACGCACGAGGGAATCGTAACGTACCGTTTATCAATACTAAGAATAACCACCGTTTGATAATACTCCAGGCCGCTAACCATATCTTTCCGTATTTCCGGAGCCATAACATTTGTTACTCTTCCGATCTGATAGCCGCAAAACCGCACAGGTGTATCCTTTTGCACCCCTGGCGCCGTCGGGAACTGAACAAAAACTTCAAAAGAATTGAGCTTGGTAAAAATGCCGGGCAAATCGCCGAACTTCAATATCAGCCAGACAAACGCACACATACCCAATATCACAAAAAGGCCCACAACAATATTGTGCCTTTTTTGACTGGTCTCGTAGTCACTCACAAATTATCTCCTTTTAACTCGCCGCGGCCTTCCATAAACAATTCCCTTATGGCACGCAAAGGATAGCCGCTTTTGTTAAGATTCTTTATCAGTTTAATCCGTTCGATACTCTTTTCATCAAACAGCCGTCTGCCGGTTGGCGTAACCTCTGTAGGCTCAAGTAGCCCGACCATAAGATAATATTGCAGAGATTGACGGGAAATGCCAGCTTTTTTTGCGGCCGTACCTATTGGAGCTAATCTGCTTTTCTCACTCAACGGTTGTCCCTGTAAAGCTAAAAAATAACAAAAACATAATTTAGAAAAAATCCGATGACCTGAATTTGTCCAGGATTATACCGATTCCATTATGATTTGCCCAGAAGTTTCTATACACTAAAAACGACTTTTACACCAACCAATACGGCAAATATCTCCATTATCTTACCTGTTCTCAGGATTTACTCGCCGGGTGAAGCAGGGGCGGCGAGCCAGTTGTCGGGGTCGTTGCCGTAGTCGGTCGGGACCTTTCGCGTTAAGGCCATACCGACGCCGTCCGCTTCGATGGGCCAGAGGTCTATCGAACCGGGACAATTCTCCGGATGGGAGCCATCACTGTAATTGACTCGATCTACTCGGATGTATTGGCGGACATTCTCCTTGTCCACGTCGCCGGGCATACTAAGCTCTAAACTTTCGCCGGAGTTGCTCAGGTTGCCGTCGTAGGGACCGAGAATTATCTCGGCAGGCACATCCGGATATCGCCATGAAAATGCTGCCGGCTTTTTGACAACCAATAGATATCCGCCGGCTGGGATTGTCACCGGCACATCGGCCGGGAAGGCAAATTCGATGCCGTCGGTAAACTTCCACGGCTCGCCTTTATCGTAGCGGTATAGAGTGACCGGTTCGGCGCTGATATTGTGCAGTTCGATGTATTCGTATTGGTCGTTGGTGTAGGAGCCGCCATCGGGCCAGTTAGGATTGTACATGATTTCGCTGATGACGATGGGGCCCACTTTCGGATACGAATTAGCAGAGCCCGGTGTGTCTTGCTCCATCGCCACAAAGTTGTAATTGTCCGTACTGCTCTTGTAGTAGCGTCCGAATGAGACTCCCGTTTCCGAGGCGCCGAAATCCTCCATGTTGCGATAGCCCGTCAAGACGTCGTTTTGTGCCGAACTTAGGTATAAACGTTCTCCGTTTTCGCTGA
>CBDVBU010000135.1:0-8592 GCA_965372295.1 uncultured Phycisphaerae bacterium | reverse complement strand
AAATGCTTTAATACAAACCATCAAAACGGCGCATTTAGCCAAGAAAGACCAGCTTATCAATCGCGCGGGGACCAGGAATTTTGTTGGATTAAACTTGTCAAACTGCGGCAGGAGCTGGATTAACCACTTAAGGCTGTAAGAATAGACGGTACCGATGTTTTCACCCAGAAAGCCAAAGGACTCGATAACGAATCCGCTGAAACTTGCCGTAAAGAAGATCACAAAACAGAACAATATCGCCACTGGGAATGAGAGGAAAGACGCGGCTAATACGCCCAAACAAGCCAGGAAAATCAGACGGAACAAAATCAGCAGGACCGCTCTAATGAAATTATTGCTGAATGAGTCGGCCTTATAAAGCACCTCCAGGCCGTCCGGCGGGAAAATAATCGCCACATTGTTCAGTGGGACATTCATGAATGCGACGGCCAGGTGGCCATGTTCCGGCACAACTTCGGCGGGAACTTCTATTTCGTGAAAATCCCGAACAGAATGCTTGTGCATCTCGTCATAAATCGGGGTTTTGCTTTGCGTGCCGTATTTAAAGTACTGGTAGTCGCCTGCGAACCATCTGCCATAGACCTGCGAATCGGGCGGATTTACCGAGACATCGTATTTGAATTTGATAAATATGTTTTCCGCAAGGGACTCGACGTTATCGAAATCCCACAGCAAAACCTGGCCGACGCCGGCTGCGCGTTTGGCGAGTTGTGCCTGCTGGGTAAGCTGGGTGATGATTTCTTCTCGTGGTACATTGGCAGGCAATTCGCCTCTTCGGTCAAGTTCCTTATATCTATCTGTTACTTCCTGGGTAACGTCGACTTCGGGAACATTTAAGGATGCCCTCGCCGTAAAAAATTCATTGTTGGCCTCGATAAGCTCATACTCCGGCACGTTAATGAATTTCGGTGTGTAAATAGTTATTGTGTAAATAATAGCTGAAAACAGGCAGAGCAGAATTGTGTTCAACGCTATCACGCCAAGCAGTTTGCCCAGGATAAGCTGAAAACGGTGAATAGGCTTGGTGATAACGGTATATATTTGTTTTTGCTCAATGTCACTTGTTACCGAATAGATTGAGATTATGATTGTTAGCAGGCAGAGCAGGAAACTTGTCAGTGAAAGAGCGTAACTGACAAAAGTTTGCAGTCTGCCCTTCAACGTCTCGTCACCTGTGGTGGTAATACCAAGGACCGGTAACAGGACAATGAGAAGGATTGTAAAAACAACGGCTATTTTAATCCGCAAAGCCTGTTTTATAGTATTTATGGCGACAGCCCAGATACTATGCATCGCCGGAATCTCCTGCCTGCGGTTTTTCAGTCTTATCCTTGTCCTGTTTTTTTGTGCCAGATCCGCCGGTGAGCTTGTCTAAAATATTCTCTCCGACCTGCTCCTGCCGGCGTGGTTGGGATTCGACCGGTTCCGTTTTAATTTCTCTTCTAACAGCTTTGGATTCGGACGGCTCAGACGAACTGGTCAATTTGCTCAGTAACTGTTCATCGGCTTTCGGCCTGGCACTTTCGACGGCAGCGACTTTCTCCGTTGTTGGAAGTTCCCCGGAAGCCTGCTTTGATATCGGCGCCGATACAAGTTTATCAAGTATGCTTTCCACTTCCTCGTGCTGAGTCAGGAAATCGCCGATTTTGGTCGTGCTAACCGCCCCGCTCGTGGTCTGAGCCTGCTGCTGGGCGGCTGTAACCGTCCTGATAAAAAACGTTTCGAGTTTGTCCATCGGAGAAGTGACCTCACAGTCGGCATCTTCTTCACGAACGATCTGCCTAATCTTCTCGACAGCCGTGTCGCTGATGGCATCGGTAGTAATTTGTCTTTTATTTGTCTGCTGCAAAAGCTCCCTGACATGGCCCTGGGTTTGAATTTTTCCGCCGTACATAATCGCGATTCTATCGCATATATCCTCGACATCCGCGAGCAGGTGACTACACAATAAAATTGTCTTACCGCGTTCTGCAAGCTTCAGGACTAAATCTTTGATTTGCCTTGTTCCAATGGGATCGAGTCCCGTCGTCGGCTCATCCAATATCAATAAGTCGGGGTCGTTAATCAGCGCCTGCGCCAGGCCGATTCGGCGTGCCATACCTTTCGAAAACGTCCCAACTGCTCTGTTAGCGACAGCTTTGAGCCCGACCATGTCAAGCAGTGCCTCGATACGCATTTTTCGCACTTTTGCGGGCAGGCCGAACAGTCTGCCGTAGAAATCCAGAGTTTCGCGGGCGTTCAAATACCGGTAGAGATAGGATTCTTCGGGCAAAAAACCGATTCTGCAGTTTATCTTCGGGTCTGCGCCGTCACCGCCCAGAAGTAAGGCTTTGCCCTTTGTCGGGTGAAGCAGCCCCAGCAACAATTTCAGGGTTGTGGTTTTACCCGAACCGTTTGGGCCTAAAAGTCCGAACACTTCGTTGGGACGAACTTTTAAGTCCAGGTTATCGACAGCATAGACTTTGGTCCGACCCCACCAGTCGGAAAAAATCTTGGTCAAAGAGAAAGTTTCAACAGCGTATTCCATCGTTTCGTGTCTCGTATCTCCTCAAGTGTGTCTTGTTTCGCTCGATGCCTGCCACGCTACACTTGAGGCCCGTGGTCGAGTTCCTCTCCATAGCGGACAAGTCGAGCACTATTGAAAACGACAATCAATGAGCCGGCAAAATGCAGAACCGCGGCGTAAGGCGCCGTCAGCCAGGCCACCGCCCCTGCGGCAATCCCCAGAATAATAAAAATGATTCCAAAACCGAGATTTTGGTAAATTACTCTTCCGGTTTTTTTCGAAAGCCGGACGAGGAAAGGCAGCCTTGTCAGGTCATCGCTCATAAGTGCGATCGAAGCGGAATTAATAGCCACATCACTTCCGGCGGCGCCCATTGCGATACCCAGGTCCCCTGCCGCCAAGGCGGGCGCATCGTTGATGCCGTCCCCGACAACCACAACAGTGTGGCCGTCCTTTTTGATTTGTTCGACAATCGCCAGTTTGTCCTGGGGCAAACAGTGTGCCTTGAAATCGGTGCAAGCCAGCTCGGCGGCGACTCTTTCGGCCACCTCACCGCGGTCGCCGGTAAGCATCGTGATTCTTTTTATGCCGATATCGAGTAGTTCCTTGACGGCTTGCTTGGCTTCGGGCCTGGTTTTGTCCTGCAGGCCGATCCAGCCGATGCACTTGGAATCCCTCGCTACATAAAGTGTGCTGAAGCCCTGTTCCTCTTGAAGAGCCGGGTCGGAAATATTGCTGGTATCTATATTGTTTTCTTTCAAAAAGGTATCTCTGCCGACCATGATTTTTGCCGAATTGATTGTTGCCGTAACTCCTTTGCCCGGCGTCTCCTCGAAATCGTCTGTCATCGGTAAGGAAAGATTTGCCTCCCTGGCGACTTCGTGTAATGCTCTTGCGGCCGGGTGTTTACTCATCTGCTCGGCCGAGGCGGCATCTGCTAATAATTCACCCGGTTCGACGCCCTCTGCGGGTGTCAGTTTGGTCACGTAGAGCCGGCCGGTCGTAACGGTTCCCGTCTTGTCGAAAACCATCGCCGTGATCTTGCCTGCAATCTCAAGGTCGGCTACATTTTTTATCAGGATGCCGAGGCGAGCGGATGCCGAAATCGCAGCGACCATCGCCGTCGGCGTGGCTAAAATCAAAGCGCAGGGGCACGAGACAACAAGGATCGTAATTGCCCGATCCCAATCGCGGGTGAAAAACAGGACTATCCCGGCAATCATCAGGATTGTCGGAGTGTACCACTTCACATAGCGGTCGATGATCCGCATAATCGGGATTTTTGTCTGCTCGGCCTGAATGATCAGCGATTGAACCTTGCCGAGAGTCGTATCTTTTCCGGCCTTGGTCACGGTAATATCCAGCACGCCGGTAAGGTTATTTGTGCCGGCAAAAACCTGCATCCCCGGCACTTTATCGACGGGCAGCGATTCGCCGGTAATCGTCGCTTCATTTACGGAACTGAGGCCCTTCGCAACTTCGCCGTCGGCGGGGATGTTGTCGCCCGGCCGGACACGCACGCAATCGCCGGATTTCAGGCTGCTGACTTTCACTTCCTTTTCGCTACGCTCGCCATCGATAAGATTTGCTATGGTAGGCGTCAGCTTGATGAGCGATTCGATCGATGCGCGGGCGCCGAGGGCGGTGCGCGTTTCAATCAACTCGCTGACGAGCATAAAAAAGGCGACGACGCCCGCGGTGGCATATTCTTGTGTTGCGAAGGCCGCGATGATGGCCAGGGCCACCAGCTCATCCATGTGTGCTTCTCTGCGTATGAGGCTCTCGATGGCGTGCAGGACAATCGGGGCGCCAAGCAGGATTGCACCGGCCATTGCCAGGAACTCGGTGTTGAAACTGCCGGCGCCATAAATGAACTTTGCGATCCCGCTGTTAATTAGCAGCACTCCGCCGGCCAGGGTTCCAAGCAGGGCCATACTGACACGAATCTGCTTGCCGTGTGTGTGTTCCGCGGCAATGTCATCCTTAAGATGTAGGTGTTCATGGGCCATAATTTCGTCTCTTGTTTCTCGTATCCTCTTCCAAGTGAGGCTCAGCGAATCGCCGTTTCTTGATTTTCCTATTCTGATCGCTCATTGCTCTTTTTCAGCTTCAACAACGGATCTCTGTTCAGCAGCACTCGAATCTGTGTGCCCTTTGACCCCTTGGTAGTCTGAATGACAAATTTCTCGTCCGCGTTGCTCAGGATGTGCTCTATGGCATCGAGATAGATTTTCTGAATCACAAGCTCCGGGCGCTGCCGGTATTCGGGCAGCAGACGCTCCAGATAATCGGCATTGGCTTTGGCTGTTTCCACGACCCTCGCTCGATACGATCTGGCTTCGGCGATTTTTTCCCGGGCGGTACCGGCCAATTGCGACCACAACAGCTCTTGTTCCTGTTTACTAAACTCGCTAACCGATTTCTTGCCCTTTAGAAGTTCAAATGCGACCGGGCCGCCGGCTTCGTTTAGAGTGTTTTCGGCATAAGTCCTGGCACTGGTGACCTCTGTTTCGCTTCTCTGACTGGCCATTGTGGAAGCCTCAAATGCGATTTTGACCTGTGGAGGACATTCACTCTTGATTAGTTGTACCGATACAATTTTGATGCCGCTTTCTATTTTGTCCAGCTTTTCCTGCAACAACCGTTTGACGTGTTTCGGGATTCTGTCCCGGCTTGAAATTGCCTCATCTATCGTATAGTTGACCATTGTTGTCACGACGCTACCTTCGAACATGTTTTTAAGAAGAGGCGTTATGCTTTTTGTAATCACATCGAAGTAAATGTCGCCGGGTTTGAAATCTTCGATATAAACGTTCTTGAAGAAGCGTTCCGGATCGTCAATCTGGTAGGTTAGCTGCCACTTCGTATGGACTATGTTGTAGTCACTTCCATCGGAGCCGGTATTTGCCGATACTGTCCCGGTTCGCATTTCACTTCGAGTGATACAATAACCGTCACGCAGCGGATTCAGTGGTTTGTCCGGGCGAACCGGACGTTGTTTCCCGGAAAGTATTTCTGATTGTGTCTGAAAATACCAGAACGAGTCGATGGAAAGGTTCACCTGGGTCTTTACAGGAATTTTCACAATTTCATCGATTGGATATGGAAGAATCCAATGTGCTCCCGGACCGAGAAGTCTTTTCTCGCCCGCGCCCCGAATCTTACCGAATCGCAAAACAATCGCCTGTTCTTCAGAGCCAACGGTTTCAAACCCCGAGGCCAGGAAAGCAACGATCAGCACAATCATGATTACCTTCAGAATAATGAAGCTGATCCTCAGCGCCTCTGACAAGCTCTTGCTGGCGGTATCAAGCTCATCGCCCACGTGTTTTTCCGGTGCCGGGACGGGCGAATTGTTGTTGTCTTCGTTATTTTGTTCTGTCATGATATTGTTTATTCTGTATTATTTTTCGGATTCGTTCGTTTCGAGGGGTTGCAGGTCGGGCATCCCCTTAAGGAGCGTGAGCGGCTCCATATCGGTTGGTGTCACAAATGTAGTTCTGTTCTCCAATATTTTCTGGAGTGCTTCAAGATTGCGCAGGAACATTGCAAGCTTTGGGTCGGCTTCGAGCATTTTGTAGTGTTTTGCCGCTTCTGCGTCTCCCTGGCCTCTGGTAACCTTTGCCCTGGCCTCTGCGGCCGTGATAAGTTCGTCGCTTTTCGATTTGGCATCGGTTCGAATCTTAATAGCTTCGGCGTTTCCCTGTGAAGTAATTGCTTCGGCCCTGCGGTTCCTTTCGGCCGTCATTCGTGCGAAGACCTCTTTGCTGACATCCTCACTGACTTTGAGCTGCTTGATGCCAAGAGTCTTGATTTCAATGCCGCACTTTGTGTCCGCAACGGCCTGTTGAAGGTCGTTGAGCATTTCATTTTGGATTTCCTCAAACTTTATTTTCGTCGGATCGCTGTTGACTAACTCGGAGAAATAATGGCGGCCAATCACATTGTTTTGTGTGTTACGAATCCGGCTGCGCAAAAATTCATCCTCAGCTTTTTTGACAGTCTTAATGGCGTTGAAGAATTCCAGCGGTCCCGCAATTTTCCAGACCACGTAGGTCTTCACGATAATAGGCTCGCCTCCCGCAGTCCGTGTTTCCTCCACTTCAACTTCAAAAGCCTGCATACGAGAGTCAAATGTATGTACTTGCTGGATAGGAAACGGCCATTTGAAGTACCAGCCCGGCTTAGTGAGCGAGCGCGTGGGCTTGCCGAACGTCGTGACCAGGCAAGATTCTGTCTCTCTTACCTGGAACGAGATCAGATACAGGCTCAATGTGATAATAATCAATGTGACAAAGATTGCAATGGCTATGTTTTTCATTTTTCGCTGCTCTCCTCAATGACGCCCGTATCGTAGATACTGGGCGACAGTTTTTCCTGGAGGTCTATAATTGTAATCTGAGTATCGTTCTGGTCGGCTACGACTACGTATTTCCGTACGCCGTCGAGTGCCTCTTCGAGCATCGCCAACCTCTGCTCGTGAACATAAATTTCCGGTGCGGCCCTGTAAGCCTTGAACTGGCCCGCAAAACGCAGTCCCGTTCCTTTTGCAAGTACCTCTTTCTCAAAAGCGTAACATTGTGATTCTCTGAGCGTCTTGAAAATAATCCCCTTTGCTTCTTCAAAGGCTATATCCAACTGCTTGCCAAGACTCTCCATATCCTCCGGCGAATTTACGTCTTCGGCCTGCCTGTATTTTAACGCAAGCTTGTAAAGCTCATCCGCCTTCTCTACGGAACCGACGAGTGTGCTCAGCGTCTTATTTCGCTGGGCCTGGGCATCGAGGATAAGCGCCTGCTTCTTTTGAACGGCGCCAACAACCTCTTGATAAGCCGCTGCAACTTCGGGCGGAGGATGAACGCCTTGTAAGCCGAGGAATACGATTTCAATACCCAAACCTTCTTTATCGGCAGCCTCCTGGATTCTTTCGGTTAGAATTTTTCCGGCCTCTGCCCTTCCTATTCCGAGCAGGCTGTGATCCAAATCGGCTTCATCCCCGCTTTCTATCTTTGCGCTGGCTGCAAACTTTGTTAGCTCGCTATAGCAAATGGATTCGAGTATTTTTTCAGGCTCGTAATGATTATAGACGAAAGAGTACAAATCCTTGATTCTGTATTGAACCGGCACAGCGGCGATGACAAGGCTGACCGGCACTGTTCCGGCTGTAGGTTTTATGCCGCTTTGTTGGCTGGCGACAAGCAACTGATATTCTTTTTCGTAATGTGCCTCGCCCCATAGCAAAGGCTTACGTTCCACCTGCCCGTTCGGATCAACCTTCGGGATAAAGCCAATGCTGATTTCTAAGATTCTTTTCGTGGGGTGTTTATAGATGATGTCAATCGGCCATGGCCATTTGAAGGCCAATCCGGGACCGAGAAGTCTGACTTCGCCCGCCTCGTTTACGGGATTGCCGAAATGCTCTATTATTGCCTGTTCTTCAGGAGCCACTACAACGACACAGCTAAATAGATATAGCGTTATGGCGCCAAAGAGGACCAAAGGCACAATCGCCTGTTCGAGCAGTTTATAAAACCAGGTTTGAGATGCTTTATAGCCAAACTGATAATCAATTGCATCTGCGAGGCTGCGTAGAATCCCGCCCGGCTCATTGATCACTCCCAGGAGTCTGCTATCGAAAGCGCTTCTGCTGTATCGGCCCTTCAGTCTGGGGCGATAGATGTCCAGGACGAGGTTGACCGCGGTTTCGGCGCCAAGGACTACAAGCAGGCCGAGGATTACCAGTGCCATGACGTTCACCGGCCAGTATTTGTTGAAGAGGTGGGCCACGGCAAGAAATACGGCCAATACAAAGCACACCACTGCAACCCCGAGCAGGTAGCTGCCGCCGGCCCTGAGCGGTTTCCACTCTGGCTGGGCGGACATGCCGGTAGCGTAGCGTGACATCAGAAAGCTAATGAACGCAATGGCTGTCAGGCAAATCCCGCAAAGCAAAGGCTGCTGCAACTCAGCTTCAACCTCGGAACCAAAGGCTTTGAGTAGATACAGACCGATACCTATTTGGAAGGCGGCGATTATTGCTGCGAATATGGGGATGAACCATTTTTCGAATATCTCAAGACGGCGCT
>CBDVBU010000134.1:0-8604 GCA_965372295.1 uncultured Phycisphaerae bacterium | reverse complement strand
ATGCCCAACGGCGAATTTCAGCGGCATCGAAAGATCCACTGTTTTATCAGTGAGCACCTTTCGTGCGGCTCGGAATTCACCGTGTTCGACAGCCCGCACGACTACCGTCTCGCAGTGCTGACATGCTACGATAATAATCTGGGCGAAAATGTTCGTATTGCGGCATTAAAGGGAGCGGAGATTTTGCTGGCGCCGCATCAGACCGGGGGTTGTAAAACGCCGAGTCCATGCTGTATGGGTGTGATTGAAAAGTCGCTGTGGCTCAATCGAAAGATAAATCCGCAGGCAATCGAGACCGAACTCAAAGGGCCTAAAGGCCGCCAGTGGCTTCTGACGTGGCTTCCGGCACGCGCTCATGACAATGGATTGTTTCTGATTTTCAGCAACGGCATCGGTATCGACGGCGATGAAATTCGTACCGGGAACGCAATGATTTTGGATCCGTATGGTCGAATTCTTGCCGAGACATGGAAGGCCGATGATGGTATGGTTGCTGCGGATCTGGATGCTGCATTGCGAGTGAATTGCACAGGTGTGAGGTGGATTAAAACGCGCAGGCCGGATCTGTATAAGCCGCTAACGGTCCCCACCGGCCTAGAAGAAGATATCCGGCGTGTCCGGTTCGGCAACAATATATAAAGGGTAATAATATGAAAACAATAGGACTAATAGGCGGGATGAGCTGGGAATCATCCCTCGAATATTACCGCATCATCAATGAGACAGTAAGAGAGCAGCTCGGAGGGCTTCATTCGGCCCGTATCTTCATGTATTCGTTTGATTTTGCGGAAATCGCCGAATTGCAGGATGTGGGAAATTGGGATCAGACTGCAAAATTGATCACCCGTGCTGCCCAAAGGCTGGAAAAAGCCGGGGCTGACGTATTGCTTATCTGTACGAACACGATGCATAAGGTCGCGGACAAGGTACAGGAAAATATCGATATCCCGCTGTTACACATTGCCGATGCAGCCGCCGAAGAAATCAAGGCAAAAGGTCTTAAGAAAGTGGGACTCATCGGGACCAAGTTTACAATGGAAGATGATTTCTACAAAGAAAGACTGGTCAAAAAGCACGGTCTTGAAACGATTGTTCCGGACGGGCGAGAGCGGCAGATTATTCATCAAGTTATCTACGACGAGCTATGTATCGGTCAGGTAAAACGGGCTTCAAAAGAAAAGTTTCGCAGGATCATACAGAATCTCGCCGAAAACGGCGCCGAAGGAGTAATTTTAGGCTGTACGGAAATATGCCTGCTGGTGGACCAGCGGGATGCCGAGATTCCCCTATTCGACACGACAACTATCCATGCAACATCGGCAGCCAGGTTTGCCTGGCTGCTCAAGAAAACTGTCCCGAACACTGGTGGATGATCTGAACATTCTTCGCCGCGATGACTTCGGATGCAGCGCTTGTCAGTCCGGCAGTTGCGAAATTCGGAAATCATCGAACCGGATCCAGTGCTCGGCATTGGCGGGGCCATTGTAGCATTGTATGCTGACCTGGTCGTTACGCGGTGCAGGCAGCTTGCCCGTCGCCGCCGTTTGAAAATCACCCTCAGCATTCGGGCGGAACTGGGCGGTAAAACTGTCACTCGTTACTATCAACCGAAGCTGGACTGTCTTGCTGGTCATCGGCTTTCGCCCCGGAATGATTATCAGCTTTCCATCGACCAGCTCTTTAACAAGCTTAAATACCGGCTTGCCGTTATTATACCAGGTTATCCCGGCCTGCTCGTACTGCTGGATCGGCTTGGTCGCATTGGTTACAGTCACGTCGATGGCGAATCTTCCGCTGCCTCGGTCCGGCGCCTTACGAACCAAAGCATTATTAACATTATGCGCTACTCCCGGCTGGACTCGAATCTCCAGTGCCCCTTCCCGGAGGCGCCATGCTGAAGAATTCTCCCGCAGCCATGACCATCCCTCATCCAGCTTGCCATCGAAGCGTTCCTCAAAGAGGACGGCTTGGCTTTTGATGATCTGCGTGAGAACAATATTTCGATAACTGACTCCCGTGTGGTCGCCCTGCAGGTAGATGGGGCCGGGCCTGAATTGATCCGACCACAACGCCCCGCCGGTGCAGCCCAAGAGCGGCTCGTTGTCGATAATCGTCTTGCCGTTAAGCTTCACCGTCACATGGCGATCCAGCAGCGTTATATTCATAGTCTGCCACTGCCCGGCGAGCTTTTCAGCGTTCACAATCGGAGTAATCCGGCTGTAAATCCCGCCCATGTTATGCGAATCGAGCCTCTTGCCGTACGCATCGCTTACCTGAACCTCGTAGATGCCCCGCAAATAGACGCCGCTGTTGCCCCTCTTCGGGACGTTCACTTCCAGCTTCAGGTTGAAGTCCTCGAACTCGGCTTCGGTGCAAAGGTTGCCGTAAGAAATGTGACGCCGGCCCTGCTTCTGCATCGGCCTGTTGACAAGAATCCCATCCTCAACCGACCACCCATTCGCCTGGCGCGGATTGGTCAGCTTCCACCCGTTCAGATTGGTTCCGTTGAACAATATGATGGGCTTACCGTACCTGGCCTTCGACAAGTCCGGCTTCGCAGGCAAAGTAGGAATCCGCTTGCCGGTAAACTCGCTGCGGTTAACACCCTTTCCATTCGAGCGAGGCCGGATTTGCGTCAAACTCAGATTATCGCCTGAAACTTTCGCGACAATCGTTTCGGTGAATGTTTGCGTCCGGACCACGTTGCCGCCGGCGTCTTTACGTTCAACTTTATGGATGCGTGTGACAATCAGGGCATCGCCGTCCATATATACGCTACTGACGGGAACTACACTGCCGCCGCCCCACAGGATGCTCCCATCCAGATATCCATCTTTCTGCTCAACACCCAGCCAGCCGGCCCCGCCGCCAGGGATTGTCAAGGCCCAATGCCCGATATAGAGATCAGCGGATTCAGCGGCAAAAACCGATACACAGCCTATCGATAAGGCCAATAAAACCATCGCATAACGAATGTTCTTACCCATAAGAAATACCCTTTCACAATAGTTGAAATAAAATTGACATACATTTCTTAAGCTATCATTGACGAGTTGTCAACCGGATTTCAAGATGCAGTGCTTATTGATTCAATTTAGCTATGATGTCTTCTCGGCGATGACCCTTAATGTGTTCATTGCAGAAAAAACGTATAGTACGTCGAGTTATTTCCCGTAAGTTCACTAAAAATCCAGCAAATACATAACTCGTAAGGAACAACTCCTCGTAACTCCCTCCTGAAATAGAAAGACCTCTTTCTTTATCTTGAATTTCCCGATCTGGCTTTATTATAATTAGATGCTCAATCTCTTCGATAGACCTTGCCCCATGTGCCACTTTTGAACGTAGCCAAAACACACGTTTTATAAAATTACGAACTTCCTCAACTTTCTCTTCAAAAATACCAGAAACTCGTAAGGACAGATTCTCACTGATTCCCCTTTTTTCTCTTTCTTCCGGAATTACGAGCGCTTCTAAAGCTGCTTCATACGACATCAGTGGATCAATGGCATTAAATGAACCGGTTAATGCTGAAGCTTTGAGTCTCCTATCGCCATTCTCGAAATAATGAATTGCTATACGCAGATGGCTATTAGGTAAAACACTATCCTTTGACAAACACTTGTTCAGTTGCTCCCGAAGATTAGAAAAACCAGCAACATCCTTTGGTCCTAAAGCATATTCAAGAAGAAGAGGGCGAATTCGGGAACTACTACCATTATCAATGATATCAAATGCAGGCTCTCCATAAATTACTTTGCCAATCTCTGCTTTCGTCTTAACGTTGGGATAGGGTTTGAAATAAAACTGTCTTGTAATAACTGGACCAGGCGATTCCTTGAGCAAATTCAAGGTTCTAATCAACCCTGTAAATGGTTCCCAAGACACCATGCCAGTATGTTTCCAAGATAAATCTAATATCAAAAGCTGGCGGTCAAAATCCTTTTTTATTTTATCTGGGGAGATAATTCTTTCCCTGCATGCCCAGGGAAATTTTGAATATCTCTCTAAGCAATGCCTTTCTTCGGAACTGATACATTCATCGGAACCTTTCAAAAGCGAAATGAGTTCTTTTACACTGTAATACCTTATATCAAACTCATCTAGAGTTATATTGTCCTCAAGGTCAACATCATCCAGCAGACAAAGATATGTGCCCTTAATACGTGCTGACATAATTCTCACACTCTATTATAGTGGGTATAATATGGACGGGCTATTATTTGTACCAAGCACCGACATCAAGCATACGGGATCAAGAATCGAGAAACCGTGTTCGTCCAATCCTAATTTTTTGACCCTATCTCTTTATTGTATTTGCGCAAAGCTGCCTCCGGTGAGATGTACGTGAACTTCTGCGCCTTCCTATCCCAGACAACGAGCGGCCGTTTTTCTTTTTTGTGACGCTCGATAACGTCCCTTACGGCCTCCCTCATTGCCAAAAGAGCCTTGTCATGCAAAGATAGCCGCTTTTTCATATACCACCGATACCTTTAATTATATTCTTGTATGAACTTTCATCGATAATCTTTACTTTACTATTTTTCCTCTCCGCTATCAATATCGGAATTACTCCGGCATTGTCGAATAACATCCATGCAAGTAATCCATCGCTCGGATCATGGGGCACAGACCACGCGCAGAAAGCTACTTCTCACGGAGATTTTTTTGAATTTCACTTGATATTTAACTTGTGATATGTTATAATATACAATTAACATACATATTTGAGATTGAATGGAGAATAAAGAATGAAGAGTGTGTCATTGCGAGCCCTACGACTTTGCTCAGGATAAACTCCGCGAAGCAATCTCAAACGCAACGATGGCTTTTTCTTCTTATAACGCAAGAGATTGCCACGGCCCTTCAGGCCTCGCAATTACAGTTTGTGGAGCTTTGAAAGCACTAATTTGAAAAAACAAAGCCAATTTTAAAATAGATAAAATATCATTAATCCTTTAATAGTAAAGATTTATGGAGATTTTGGTTATTTTGAGCGTTTTCCGGCCACGAAAAACAAAGCCAAACAAAGCCAATTTTCGCCCTGTCACCAACTAAAATCAGTTGAAGCCGGGTGTGAAATAGGCATATAATCAAGAGAAAATAAATATCGTACGAAACGGAGGTCAATTATGCATTTGAGTCGTCGCAATTTCGTTGAATTAACGGCCGGGGCAGGTTTATTGTCGATCCTGCCGGGCTGCAAATTCACGCCGGGTAAATCGCAAGCGCCTTCGCATAACCGGCAGGTATCGCTAAAAGAGCTGGAGAAAGCCGCCGAAGCGCCTGTACTGCTGTTGGGCGGCGTCGACTCGCCGCTGGTGATAGAGTCGATAGAACTGCTGAAAAAAGGACGGGAGTATATCGTGCGAGTTAGATCGAAAGACGGTGCCGAAGGCGTTGCCGTAACGAATTCCCGGCCGGACTATTTGCAGCCGATACTGAACAAGCTGGTGATTCCCTACTTTACCGGCAAAGACGCCCGAGACCTCGAAGCGCACCTGTTCGAAGTTTACCGGTATCGCAGCAACTATAAGCTCCAGGGCCTGGCGTTGTGGTGTCCTGTGGCCTGGGTCGAGTTCGCCCTGCTGGATATGATAGGCAGGGTATCGGGCAAATCTATAGGCCAGCTCCTCGGCGGCGTTGTCCGGCAGGAAGTGCCCTTCTACATAGCCAGCGGACGACGGGATTCGACACCGGAGGAAGAAGTGGAATATCTGGCCGGCCTGGTCGAAGAGACGGGCGCAAAGGCCGTGAAGTTTAGACTCGGCGGACGAATGAGCAGGAACGCCGATGCCATGCCCGGCAGAAGTAAGAAACTCATTCCCCTGACGCGCAAGAGGCTGGGCGACAATATCGACATCCATGCCGACGCCAACAGTTCGTATGAGCCGCCGAAGGCCATCGAAATCGGAAGGATGCTGGAGGACATCGGTGCGGTTTATTTCGAGGAACCCTGCCCCTTCGACCACTTCGAGGACACGAAAAAAGTCGCCGATGTTTTAACAATCCCCGTGGCCGGCGGCGAGCAGG
Organism: uncultured Phycisphaerae bacterium; assembly: GCA_965372295.1. Lineage (GTDB taxonomy): Bacteria > Planctomycetota > Phycisphaerae > Sedimentisphaerales > Anaerobacaceae > JAFGPJ01. The sequence continues at coordinate 2,571 of CBDVBU010000134.1, read as the reverse complement.
AATACAGTCAGCGCCGTTTTCGCTGGGCGATTTATAACCACGGTGTGGATATCGTCCAGCCGGACCTGCAATATTACGGCGGGCTGATCCGTTCGGCGCGCGTCGCGCGGATGGCGGCCCTGGCGGGGATGCCGACGACCGTACATATTTCGGGCGGCTTCGGCTTCGTTTACATGCTGCATTTCGCTTCTTTCACGCCGGACATAGGCGCATACCAGGAATATAAAAAAGGAACAGAGAGATACAGCAACTGGTTCGACCCGCCTTTGGAAATCAGGGACGGCTCTATTACCGTTCCAAGGGGGCCCGGCGTAGGAATTAAGAATATCAAGGAGTTGCTCAATGGCGCAAAACCGGTTATATAAGGTTTGCTTCGGCAATCAATAACTGAAATTTTCATGGAGAACACAGAATGTTTAGAAGATATAGCTGGTTGTATTTGGGATTATTAATATTACCGATCATATTGACCGGCTGCGGGCAGACTGCGTTCCACATAGAGCTGGTGCCAACCGACCGGCAGCTCGAAGAGACCCAAATACAAAAGGATGCCGGTTTGTTTGTCTCTGATAAAATCGCAATCATCGACGTTGACGGATTGCTTGCCAACAGACGCAAAGGCGGCTGGATGCGCTCGGGTGAGAATCCGGTGAGCCTGTTCATCGAGAAACTCGACAAGGCCGCTGCAGACCGGTCGGTCAAAGCAGTCGTCCTTCGTCTGAACTCTCCGGGCGGGACCGTCGCGGCCACCGACATTATGTACCATCACCTGCGAGAGTTCAGACGCGAAACCGGAAAACCTGTTATAGCCTGCGTGCTGGGCATTGGCTGCAGCGGCGCCTATTACATTGCCTGCGCCTGCGACGGAATCATAGCCCAGCCAAGCGGTGTGGTTGGGAACATCGGCACGATTTTCCAGACGTTCAGCGTGGCGGGAACCATGGAGAAAATCGGCGTTAAAGCCGTCACCATTAAGAGCGGCCAGTTAAAAGATATGGCGTCACCTCTGCACGATTTGAGTGACGAAGAGCGTAAGGTGCTGGAAGGAATAATAGAGCATCTCTCAGAGCAGTTCTTCGAGGTCGTGCGGGAAGGTCGTCAAACAATCGACGAAAAGCAACTTGCCGATCTGACCGATGGGCGGGTATTCACTGCTCAACAGGCACTGCAGCAAGGGCTTATCGACAAAGTCGGCTATCTGGATGACGGTATCAAATGGGCCAAAGAAATAGCCGGCGTAAAGAAAACGCGGGTGGTTATTTATCACCGGCCGTCAAGCTATAAGCCAAACGCGTACGGCCTGGCGTCGGCCAACGCTGACGGCATCGGCCCTCTGGTCAACCTGGAACTGCCCGACTGGATGAATGCAGGCGGGGCACAATTTCTATACCTCTGGCAGCCCGCGGTCGAATAAACGCTGAAGGTGCCGGGTATTACAGTCTATCGGCAGTCCAGAGGATGGCGCGATTAACAAGCCGGTGGTAGTTGTGATTCTCATAGGCTTTTGAATCATGTCCCAGTTGAATCGTCCTGAAACGCAAATCTCTCAGCAGAAATTTCGGTGCATAATCAGGCAGACCGACGCCAAAATGATGCTTTAGAATTGATTTTGACTAAATTGCTCCTCGAAAGTATTGACAGACAGCGTAAAAAGTTATTATATTTTAGGCACTTATGGATTGTTGCGCCCGTAGCTCAATTGGACAGAGTCGCGGACTTCGAATCCGAAGGTTGCAGGTTCGAGTCCTGCCGGGCGCGATTGCAGCATCATGATTGGCATCAAGCCGCTTAGCCGCCAAAAATAAATCTCACATACCCACTTGAAAAGGTGAGGTTTTTTGCTTAGATTACATCTTGAAATGCGTTACAATTCGAGAATATGTATAATCCTGTGCCAATCCAAGAACGAAATACAAAGAGTGAGTGTGGCAAATGTTAAGAACGTACGCGGCGTTTTTTTCTCTACTGCAATCTGTTGTTGATATTGTAATAATCGGCAGTTGTTGGGTCGTTGTTTATCCTATGCGATTCCAATTAGGATTGTTCGAGATAGACAAAGGAATACCGGATTTCACAAGGCACCTGACATTGACTCTGCCGATCATTGTTATTTGCTATATAGCATGTCTGCTTACAGGTCTTTATGAGCCTAAGCGAACACAAAATACGTTTACGCAACTTGCGGATATTTCCAAAGCCTGTATCTATGGCGGCCTGACTGTCTTGGCGTTTTTATATTATCTACAGGACAGGCCTTATTCGCGCAAATTGTTAGTTCTGTTCGCAATTCTGCTATTCATCGGCCTGGTCTTTTCGCACTTGTTTACAATGGCGATAATTCGGAAATTGCGCGCCAAGGAATTTAATCTCCGTTATTACGCTGTAATAGGCACAGGCCCAAAGGGCCAGCAACTTGTACGTGATATCGAGCAAATGAGGTGGTTGGGCTTAAGGTGTGTTTTTTTCGTAGATGATAACACGAGTCATATAGGCACTAAATTGCTGGGATTCCCTGTATACAGCCCTGTTACAAAATTAGCTGAATTAGCTAAGACCGAAACAATAGATGAG
>CBDVBU010000133.1:0-8623 GCA_965372295.1 uncultured Phycisphaerae bacterium | reverse complement strand
ACCACTCTGAGGCTATCAAAAAGAGAGTTTTACCATATTAACTGTGAAGGTTGGGCTAACGGTTAAAACGGCTGTCAATTGTCAGATTTCTTAGAAAGCTCTTCCACTCGCTCTTTGGAATAAAGATATCTGTTTTTGCCGATTCGGCTGACGATGTCCTCTCGTTCGGGGTACATCTGTCCAAACTGGTCACGATATTCATCTTCGATCTCGATTGCTTTCTTGTACTGCTCGATTGCAATATTTGCGTTGCCCATTCGATCGGCAATTTGAGCCTGTTTGAAATGCAGTCGTCCGCAGCCGGGATAACGCTCGACGGCTTGTAATGCAGCTTTATAAGCCTTATTCAGCCAATCGGCTTTTTCCTGCTCTATCGGGACTTCTGCAAGTAGACGATATATGTCTGCGAGACGCTCGAAGTTTTTAAACTCGGCGTCGTTTCGCCCGATTGCATCCTGCAGACAAGTTTCAGCACGCAGCAACAAGTCCCGGTCTTTATCCAGCGTCATCTCATAATGATGCAGATACAACCGGCCGTCAAGGGACAGTGCTGAGGAGCTTAGAACATCGTCGTTTGCAGCCTTTTTCAGGAATTCATGAGCGTATTCGAATTGCCCGGTCAAAATAGCGCTGTTGGCCTGTCGTATCCTGGTTGTGCTTCTGGCCACGGGAATAACAACGTAACCGAAATAGACCCAGCTTGTTGCCAGAGCGACTGTCACTATTAGTATCTTTACAAATGGTTTTGGTTTAATAACAATCGGAGATCGGGAATTTGTGTGCGAATCGATCGCGATAAGACACGCCATCATAGCCCAGAATGTGGTCAAAACGCCCGGTTCGAAAATAGCAAAGTCAATAAGGTTATGCAACGCCACACCCAGGATGGCACAGAAAACAGCAACGGCAGTATTTGTATTGCGTATCTCAGTTTTCGAATCTCGTGTCTTGAGCAGCGGGCCTGCGAAAAGTACGAACGCGATGATAAAAACGGCCACCGGCGCAACATGCATTGTCACTATCACATAAATTATAACATCCAGCGTCTCGGCAAATGTTTCGGGCATAAAAATCGGACGGATAAACAGCAACACCGTCGAAATGACTATTAGGAAAAGGATAGCCTGAGTCCTGAATGTCGGCTTTAGCCGGTTAATTTCTTTATAAGGAGTACCGGATGTAGTAGCAAGCAATTTCCATAAGGGCGCCAATAGCATGACCAAAAAGCCGAGAAGACCGAGCGGGCCGTATTGAGTCAGAATGCTGAGCGGGAAATTGTGCGGATCGGCAACGGATTCCAATGCGGCGGCCGGTTTGTAACGCGTATAGAAATCTCCGAAATTTCCCGGGCCGACGCCGGTAAGAGGATGATCAGCGTACATTTTTGCGGATGCGTGCCAGTACTGCCCTCGGACGAGCATCGAGCCTCCGCCCGGCAGCCGGTCGTGACTCAATCCATACGAAACAACCACCCAACCACCTGCGATTCCCAGCAACAGGCAAGCAGCCAGGATTGCTCGTTTGTGAGCCTTCAGCCAGTTGCCAAATAACAGGAACATGAAGAACGCCGTCGCGGCAAAGAACAAACCGATAAACGCACCTTTGCTTCGAGTCAGGCCAAGGCTGAACAAGATGACCGCAACTCCTAAACCGCAGCCGAGAAGGTACCAGAGACCCGATGTGTCGGACCGGCGATTTTTGAACTTGTCGATGAACAAAGCAATAGCTGCAAATAACGCCATCAAAGCGAACGAACCGGCGGAATTACGAGTCGTGAAGAAACCACGGACACCTTTGGAATACAGACGATGCTCGAAAAGAAATTGTTGAAAAGAATCAGGCTCAATACCGAGGGGGCCGAGTAGGCTTTGCGGGTCTTCCTGGTACTGCTCGATTGTCATCTGGTTGCTGACGAAGAATTGCTCGGCACATTGATATGCTGATATAACGCCCAGAGCGGCAATGACGGCAAGCATCAGCTTGATTTTCGACTGTGAATCCAGTATCTGAACCAGCAAAAAAGCCGTCAACAGCGGAGCCAGAAACACAGCGACATCGGTTATTGCCAGTCGCTTGTCTGCTGCCGCCAGGCCGGCAACGAAAGCACCCACGCAGAATATGCCCAGGCCGATTTCCATGCCGGTACGCCTGTAGATAAAGCTCTTGCTGCAGAAGCTCCATACAATCCACAAGACAAAGGCCAGTATCAGAACGGTCGATACCGATAAGCTGTAAAGACTGTCACCGAGATTAGCCGCGAACGTGCTCGATTGCGTAGCCGGGCCTTCGGTAAACGTCGTGCGTAATGCAATAACAGCCAGACACAGTGCAAGCAGCACATATTCAAGGTACGCCAAGGCTTTGCTCTTGGATGGATTCGGATTAGGCGGTTTCTTTGTCATTTTTGACGGTGGTCTCAAAGACAGCGATAATTGATAATACTAAAATTGTCTGTACAAAAATCAGAATGGCGCCGGTCAAATTGACCTGGGACAAAAAAGTCGCTCCGAGGCCGGTGCAGAGCGTCGCTAAATACAACGTCAGGACTGTTTGTGTATCGGTCAGGCCGTGCCTTTTCAATCGATGAGAAAAATGCTGAGTGTCACCGACAAACGGGCTTTTGCCCTGGCTTATGCGTAATAGAGTGACGCTGATGAAATCATATAGCGGAACGGCCATGACCAGCAGCGGCATAAAAACCGGATACCATTGGCCGCTTTGTGCTTCGTGATAATAGGTCGTGCGCAGGCTCAGCAGTGCCACAAAAAAACCTACGACGAGCGAGCCGGCGTCGCCCATAAATATCTTGGCGGGCGGGAAATTAAAAACCAGAAATCCCAGCAATGTCCCGATAAAGACAAGTGCCAGGCCGCCGACAAGGATCTGGCCGCTGAAAGCGGCGGCGGTAAACAGAATGGAACTCGCGATGACAGCGATACCGGCAGAGGCGCCGTCCATATTATCCAGAAAGTTAAAAGCATTGATAATCAGTACGATCCAAAAGGCCGACAGAACAGAAGCGAAGATCCGGCTCTCGATAAAAAACTCGACTCTTATTTCCGCAAAAGCCGCGGCGACGAATGCAACCGCGAACTGAACGCCAAGCTTGAAGAAAGGACCAAGATGCCTTTTGTCATCCCACAGGCCCAGCACGAAAAGAATAACTATACAGAGTAATATTACAAGAAGCTCATCGATTCTTGCTAAAAAATCGGCGGGATCGATTTTAACACGTTCGGCGAGCCAGCCAAAATGGCCCGGAACAACGAGAAACTTTACAACCGTTATGGCGGTAAGAATCACAATCAAAATTGTGGCAAATATGGCGATACCACCACCGAGCGGGATGATATTTTTGTGGTACCTGTCAGCAGCCGGGCGTGCGACAAAACCGGTGCGAACGACCATCTTTCTTACAACGGCTGTTAGAACAGCCGACAGAGCAAACGAACCTATCAACAAAGCTATCGCCAATATAGCCAAACTGACAACTCCCTAACAATATAAAGTTAAATGCCACCCAGGACGGGCCTGGGGACTAAGCTATGCTTTTTCGAGACGAGACGATTTTAGCTGCTCCAGCAGTCGAATTCTGACTTTTTCAAAGAAATCGAAATAACATTGCTGTCTATAGTCCGGGTAGGTATGATCCAGAGGCTGCCAACGACCCTTATCAAAGATCAATGTCACTTCGGCGTACATTTTTCTGCCTATATATATACGATGCGAATAGTTTTTTGTTGTAGCCAGTACTAGCTTGGATGGCTCGATAATGCCGGGGTCCAGGTTGACCGGTCTTGGCAGAGGGATGCTTAAAGCTTTGGCCAATTTTTGCTCAAGCCTGTTTGTCCGTATTTTGATTTTTGCCAGCCTGCCCGGATCGATGAGCCGTTCGATACTCAAAAACTGCCTTAAAATCCGCGGGCCTGTCTGGTCCTTGTAATAATCTGTTTTGTCAAACGGCCACACATCGCTCGTGAAATCGGCATTACCGAACTTATCGGTCAGTATATCGGCCGCACTGTGCAGACACTGATAGTTGGCGGCCAAAACGCCTATGACAAACTTTACAGGATTAGGCTCTCTCAACTTCCACATCGTCAAACATCGCAGATTCGCACGGCATACGCAAGAGACGCGATCTGATCCTTTTTCTTCGGGACAAACTCATGCGCGACATACCCTTTGTAGCCGGTTTTAACAATGGCACGCATAATCGCCGGATAATACAGCTCCTGCGTCTCGTCGATTTCGTTTCGGCCGGGATTGCCGCCTGTATGGTAGTGACCGATGTATTCCTTGTTATCGCGAAGCGTGCGGATGATATCGCCTTCCATAATCTGAGCGTGATAGATGTCGTAGAGAATCTTGACACTCTCGGAGCCGACTTTCTTGCAAACCTCAACGCCCCAGGACATATTGTCGAACATGTAATCCTTGTGATTGACCTTGCTGTTAAGATATTCGAGACAGATGGTGACACCTTTCTTTTCCGCATATCCGGCAATTTTCTTCAAAGCGGTGACCGAGTTTTCAACGCCGACGTCGTCAGTCATGCCTTTGCGGTTGCCGGGAAAGGAAATCACGTTCGGATATTTATACTCGGCGGCGGCATCAATCGCCGTGCGAATTTTCGCCAGGCATTCTTCATGATTTTCTTTTTTGTTGATCCCCTTTGTCAAGCCGTGTGTGTTAACCATTGAGCAGGCAAGGCCGTGTTTTTTCAGGGTAGGAAAGTCATTCGGCCCGAGCAGATCGATTGCCTTGAGGCCCATCTTCTTGCCGATTACACACATCTCTTCGACCGAGAACTTACCGTAGCACCATTTACTTACTGACTGGTTAATACGGCCATTCTTGACGACTCGCTCGACGTCGTCCGCGGTAATGGCCTGACTGGTGCGAGCCATTGTGCCGGCAATAGTCCCCGCAGCAGCGATTAGAGAACTACTGCGGATAAAAGTTCGCCGTGAAAGTTTATCCTGGTTCATTATATTATCTCCTTTTCAATATCAGACGTTCAACTGTTTTTTGAGTTCATTAACAAGCTCTACGACTTTGGCTGTCGCATCCTTGACGCTGATCTTACTGCTTTCGGCCTCCGATCGCAGCTTTACCTCAACATTGCCTTCGGCGAGTGACCTTTGGCCGACAGTTACCCTTACGGGGATGCCTATCAGATCGGCATCTTTGAACTTCACTCCACCACGCATGGACCTGTCGTCCAGCAATACATCAATACCCTTGACAAGCAACTGCTCATAGATATTGCCGGCGACCCGAGCAACTTCATCATTATCCTGATTTACAGAAGTAATAATAACCTCGCAGGGAGCAATGCTGATCGGCCAGATAATGCCGTTCTTGTCATTGCCAAGCTCAATAGCCGAAGCAAAGATTCGATTTATACCAATGCCGTAGCAGCCCATAATACAGGGCTTTTCATTCCCATCTTCGTCGAGAAACTTTGCTCCGAGTTTTTTGCTGTATTTTGTTCCAAGCTTGAAGACCTGCCCGACCTCGATACCCTTCTTAAAGAGCAGTTCTTTGCCGTTGTACGTATCCCCCTGCTCGGCGAAGCGGATGTCGGCAACAGCAACATTATCACCTTCAAGTGGGAAATCTCTGCCGGGCACAACATTTTTAATATGATAGTCGTCCTTATTGGCCCCGGCAATACCCACTGCCATCGCAGTTACAGCGTAGTCGATAATCATTTTCGAGACCTTACCGGTTATGCCCATCGGCCCGGCAAAGCCGACTTTGGCGCCGGTTATTTCTTCTATCGTTAACTCGGCGGCCAGGTCTATATGCTCGCCGCCGATGATTTGCGTCAATTTCTCGGGATTTAACTCATGGTCGCCGCGTACAAGAGCGGTAATTGTCTGGTCTCCGGCACTGTAAATCAGCGTCTTAATCATATCGCTGGGCCGGGACCCGAGAAAACCACAGACCGCATCAATGGTGCCGACATTTGGAGTGTGAACTTCTTCTGGCCGTGGAATTTCTGCATCTGCTTCTTCTTTCGGCAACGGGTCCACTTCCGCTCTTTCGAGGTTTGCCGCATAGGAGCCATCTTCAGTGTATACGATTGTGTCCTCGCCGGATTCGCAGGGCACAGTGAATTGATGCGAGCCGGAACCGCCCATCTCGCCGGATTCGGCATCGACAATTACGTATTCAAGGCCGCAGCGTTTGAAAACCCTGCAATATGCATCGTACATAGCCTGATATGATTTATCGAGGCTTTCAGGATCGACATCGAAGCTATAGGCATCCTTCATTATAAATTCACGGGAGCGAATCGCACCATATCGCGGCCGAAACTCATCGCGGAATTTCGAGCTTATCTGATAAATGTTAATCGGCAACTGTTTATACGATTTTACCTCGCCGGCTATTAGAGTTGTAAAGACCTCCTCGGCGGTCGGGCCGAGCACGTTCATCCTTCCGTGACGGTCCTCGAAGCGGAACATTGTCGGACCATAATCAACACTACGGCCGGTTCTATCCCATAGCTCAAGCGGCTGCATGGACGGCACGAGAATCTCCTGGGCGCCGGCTTTGTTCATTTCCTCACGGACGATTGCGATAATCTTGAGCAGGCTGCGCCAGCCGAGCGGCAGGTAAGTATATGTTCCGCTGGCGACCTTGCGGCATAAACCCGCACGAATCATCAATTGATGGCTGGCTACTTCCGCATCGGCAGGAATTTCTTTAACCGTAGGTATAAACATCCGGCTGTATCTCATATTTCGTCCCTTATGGCCTGTGAATCATGGATCGTCTTATCGTCAATTCAAAACTCGGTACGTTTAGAGCGATTTATAGTGCAAATGACAAAGCTTTGCAAGGATATTTCACTTCCAGCGGAGAACGCCGAGCAACAAGCGGGAATTTGTGACTATTTTTCCTTGCAATATCATCACAACGAGTATAAAGTGTGTGCCAATCGATTTTTATTTTGCTTAAAATCAGGGCGATTAGCTCAGTTGGTAGAGCAGCTGACTCTTAATCAGCAGGTCGAAGGTTCGAGCCCTTCATCGCTCATTGTATTGCCTCGGCATGACCCCTCTTGGGACGTTAACAATAAAACACCAACTGATAAAAACAGGACAGCTAAAATAATCCTCTAAAACCTAATCAGCATAGCGACTATCTGTTGCTCCGATTTTGCATAATTTATTACTAAAACGAGTGTAAATTCGCGGACAGTTCTTCCAAATGTTTTTTTGCATTTTTGAGGGACTTAATGATTTGATCAATTTGCCGGCAGCCTTTGCCGTTCCAAAGCCAGTTAAGAATTCTTTCGATTCGGACCTTATCTAATTTACGCCAGTCACCGAAGCGCAAATCGTCAGGCAGATTATATTCATTAGCTTTTTGAAGCAGGACTGTGATGCCGGCCATTGCCCCTAATGCCATATTCATAGGCTCAATGCCATTTTCCAAGGCAAGTTGCATAGTGCCGAATATTCGTCCGTCCATTTCGAGTTTACGCACCACGTCACGAGTAACTCTGGCGATTGTATCGCCGAGATACGGATTGGTCATTCGTTCGAGCAGGTCCTCGGCATAATCTTTGAAGCCGGCTTCGGTGAAAAGCTGATCTCCGAGATAAGCATACTTTTTTATCAGTGCCGCTCCGGACTCCTTCAAAAAAGCTTCTCTGCCGATTTGCATGACGATCTTGTCATCCTTGAGTTCGGTCATCGACTTGGCTCCCTTCACAGCACCGATAAAACCAAGCAGCGAATGTATTGCATTATGGCCGTACAGCTTGGCTTCTTTGAAGGGCAAAAGGTCGTCCTTTTCGATGAAGACTTTTATACCGGGCTTAAAACCGACAATCAGCGTTCTACTTACCAGGATTCGGTTGAACTGCTCGACTAAAAAGGCCCGCTTGAGACCCGGCGCTATGGTCTTGAGTTTCAATTCGGCAATCTCAGCATGGTCTATAACGACTCTGCTCATTTTGCCGATTACCGTGTTGAGAAACTGCACCTTTACTTGCGACGGTGCAGCGTTTTTTCCGCTAACGGCTTTTTCCAATATCTCTGCCGCATGATTATTGTTTTCCGCGGTATAAATGATCGTAGCTTTGGCGCTGTTGTTTCCTATGCCCTCGGCTATCAGTGAAACAACACTGTTGGGCTCGCCTGCTCCATAGAAACTGACGGACGGCAGACAGGTAACGATTTCCGTTGACTGCGTCAGGACTTCGAGGAGAATTTGCCTATCCGCAGTAACTTTCGGATTCAGCATCTCCACATTATCAATTTGGATTATTTCAATACCATCGGCTTTGGCTACATTAACATAATAGCTGCCCTTGTTGGCCCTGACGGCGTCAACCAAATCAGCATCAATCTCTGCTATGACAATCCGCGTAAAGTTGCCGCTTTGAAATGCCTCCTTGGCAAACAGCCCACCCTGGATCGGCCCAAATCCGAAACCGGTAAATACATGCTCGGCCATCATTACTGACCTGCAACCTTTAAGAACTCACTGATTTGTTTTCTATCCGTTAGAATCTTCATTTCCAGATCGTAGGTTCTGCTCTTACCCGGCGCAAGGTGGATGAGTTTTTTCTGCTTTCGAGCATTAGCCTGGCCAATCGGCG
>CBDVBU010000132.1:0-8704 GCA_965372295.1 uncultured Phycisphaerae bacterium | reverse complement strand
CGGAAAATGATATTATCTTTTAAGAACGGCCGTACGGAACTTGATTCGGTCCTGGTCTTTTTAGGCAATTCCGCTTTGCAGGGGGGCGGTTTCAGTAGTGACGTGGAACTTTTTGTCCCTGTACCGTTGCATTGGACCAGGCGTTTGATACGCGGCTACAATCAATCTCATGTATTAGCCAGGAAGCTGAAACGCGACACAGCTAAAATCAGCACGGATCTTATCCGTATCCGCCGAACCAAGGCTCAGCCGGCAATGGTAAGTCCTGCTGCGCGTAAAAAAAATGTTGCCGGTGCTTTCGCCGTACGTTATCGTCATAAATTTGAGGGCCGAAAAATATGTCTTGTTGATGACATCAAAACAACTGGTGCAACGTTGAATGAGTGTGCGAAAACACTGAAACAAGCCGGTGCATCAAAAGTTTTCGCCCTGGTCTTGGCCGTAGCCGGTCAAAAAAATATCAGTTAGAACGGTTTTGAGGAACGAAATCTTGAGAAATGAAAGAAATAATAGGTTTATGATTATAACGAAACAATCAGTAATCGTAATGATGATCTTACTTGTTGTAGGTACGGTATCGGGCAATATAATCAGTGAAGACTGGCTCGTTAGACAAATCAAAGAGCCGGTCAGGATCGAAAAAAGTCTCGACAGCACGGAAATTGTTCTGAGCAACGGTCTTATAAGCCGAACATTTCGACTCAGACCGAATGCAGCTACCGTCGCCTATGATAACCTGATGACCGGAGAATCCATCATACGGGGCATTAAACCCGAAGCGATAGTCGAGCTTGATGGACAAAAGTATGAAGTCGGTGGCTTGCATGGCCAGCTCGAATACGCATATCTGCAGGCCGGATCGATTGATTCTCTGAGCAGTAATCCAGATGCCTTTCAGTTCAAAGATTATGGACTCGACGATATTAAGGAACGTTTTGGTTGGGAGCGTAAGCGTTATTCGGCCCAGTCGGCCTGGCCGCCGGCCGGAAAATCGCTAACGCTGCATTTCGTGCCGCTTGGCGACAAGCTCAAAGGACTGACGCTGTCCATCCACTATGAAATGTACCAGGGTATTCCGCTGCTGGCAAAATGGCTGACAATCCGGAACGGTAGCGACAAGCCGGTCAGGCTCAAGACCTTTACCAGCGAGATTCTGGCAGCAGTGGAGTATGAGTCCCTGGTAGGAGAACCTGCTCAGTGGGAGTATCCGAATATTCACATTGAAAGTGATTATGCGTTTGGTGGAGACGATTCGAAAAATGCCAATAAAACGGCGTACTGGGTTGCCGATCCGCAGTACAGCACGCAGGTCAACTATAAGCGGAAGACGCCGGCAATGCTGGAAGTCCGGCCGCCCATCGGACCCGATTTGATGATTGAGCAGGGCGAAACTTTTGAATCATTTCGGACGTATGAGTTGATCTACGACAGCACCGAGCGAGAACGCAAGGGCCTGTCGCTGCGGCGAATGTATCGCACTATCGCGCCGTGGAGCACGGAAAATCCAATCATTATGCACGTCCGTAACGCGGACCCGAAATCGGTCCGTCTGGCAATCGACCAGTGCGCCGAGGTAGGATTCGAAATGGTCATAATGACATTCGGCAGCGGTTTTAATATGGAAAATGTCGAGCCGGATTATATGGCTCAAATGAAAGAATTGGTCGATTACGCCCACAGCAAGAACGTTGAGCTTGGCGGCTATTCGCTTCTGGCCAGCCGCAGAATCAGCGACGAACACGATGCTATCAATCCTGAAACAGGTAAACCCGGCGGGGCTATTTTCGGTAACTCACCCTGCCTGTGCAGCAAATGGGGAATCGACTATTTCGAGAAAATAACAACCTTCATCGAGCAGACCGGCCTGGACCTGCTCGAACATGACGGCTCTTATCCCGGCGACGTTTGCGCCTCGACAAGCCATCCGGGCCATCACAGCCTCGATGATTCGCAGTGGAAACAATGGAAGAAAATAACCAATTTCTACAAGTGGTGCCGTGGCAGGGGGGTATATCTGAATGTCCCGGACTGGTATTTTCTAAACGGTTCGAACAAAAGTGCTATGGGCTACCGCGAGGTCAACTGGTCGCTGCCCCGCGACAGGCAGATTATTCTCGGCAGGCAGAACATTTTCGACGGCACATGGAAGAAAACGCCCAGTATGGGCTGGATGTTCGTGCCGCTGGTCCAGTACCACGGGGGCGGGGCTGACGCTACGCTCGAACCGCTGTCCGAGCACCTCGACGCTTACGGTGCGCACCTTGCACAAAACTTCGGCTCAGGCGTCCAGGCGTGCTATCGCGGGCCTCGCTTATACGACACCGACCGAACAAAAGCGATCGTTAAGAAGTGGGTGGACTTCTACAAAGAATACCGGGACATACTCGATTCGGACATTATTCACGTGCGCCGGCCCGATGGGCGAGGCATCGACTGTATTTTACATGTCAACCCGCAATTGAAGCAAAAGGGCCTGGCAATGGTCTATAATCCCCTGGATCGTGCGGTCAAAAGGAAACTGAAACTTCCGCTGTACTACACGGGACTGACCAGAACAGCAAGTATCCGCCAGCAGCAGGGCAAGAGCAGCAAATATGAGCTTGATCGGGAATATAATGTAGAGATCCCGGTTAATATAGCCCCGAGGAGTGTTAGCTGGTTTGTTATAGATTAAAGCCGGCGATCCGAAAGTCTTTGTATAACTTTCACTCATCGCCGGTTCTGATATCAACTGAATACCATAGTCGCCTGGATTTTGCGTATCTACAGTATTTCGTGCTTAATTATGGCACGGTAGATGCCGTTAATTCGCTTGCCTTCTACGATTGCGGGAGCATATTTATCGTTTCTCGGCTGGAGCCGCACTTTGTCATCCTTCTCGAAGAAGGCCCTCTTGAAGGTGGTCTCGTGCGGCATCGTGAAACGAATAAAGCAGTCATCGCCGCTATTAACTTCCACCGCAGGCGAGAAAATCACGATATCTCCCTCGCTAAATCTCGGTTCCATCGAATCACCGACCACCCGGACGGCAAAGGCGTTCGGATCGTGCACATCCGGACAGCGGATATAGTCGTCGGCTATACCCACAGGATAATCCAGGTCGTTGAAATCTCTCGGATAGCCGGCCGAGACCTTGTTGATCACCGGGACCAATCGGCCTGCTGCCAGGGGAACTTTGGCCTGCTTCATTCTTAACTTTTTCTTGGAAACAAGCTTACCGAGCTTGTTCGGGCTGACTTCCTTGTCAATTACATTCTTGACAATCTGCCGCCATTTCTGAACCTCAGCCTCAGCGGTTTCGTATTTCTGACGAATATCCGAAGGCATCCTTTCGAGATGAGCAATGTGCAGCAGCAGTCCCTGCTCAAACTCAAGTACCTCCTCAAGCTTGTTCAGCAAGTCATCGCTCGGCGGATTTTTGACTTTACTGGTCTCGATTGTGGATAGATACGGTTTTGAAAACCCGATGCGATTGCTGACCTCGTCCAGCGTCAGCTTCATCTGTTCACGTCTTTCTCTAATAATTTGTCCAAGAGCCATGTCGAATCCTCAAACTTTCATTAACTTGTTAATCAATCTCTATTAACTCGTAGTTACTACTTCCGAGCCCGATACTTTCGCCGTGTGCGATCTGGCAACTTGTGTCAAGTTTATCATTCCCTAACAATTCAGACAGTTTTTTCCCACTGTTTTCCACCAGGTCCAGAGCCGCTTTATCGACGGCCACGGGATCGGTCGAAGCGATTATGCCGATATCATCGACTATTTTATGCATATTTGGTGTACCAAAACAATCACAATCTTTGGTTATTGACAATAAAAAATTAAAAAAAGTTGCTTTTTTCTCTTTGCCTTTCAGTGTTCCCAAAGCGTGTTCGGCGATACTTTTTTGCAAAACTTCCGTTTCTTGGCCCCAATTGCACGCTACGGCGCCGAATCTGCAGACAGCCATGCATTCCGCACAGCCGATGCACTTGTCCTGGTCGATGTGTGCTTTGACATCGTCAAGTGTAATTGCATCGGCCGGGCAATGATCGTAACATACGCCGCACCGAGTGCAGTCATCGCTGATATTTAGCTTAAGGGCGGCATGCTGTTTCATTTTACCTTTTTTGCTTGCACAGCCCATTCCCAGCGTTTTCAGCGTAGCTCCGAGTCCCGCGGCGACATGGCCTGTGACATGAGCCACCGAAAGAATCGACTGGCTTCTTATAATATCGTATGCGATGAAGACCTCTTTGTTAATCTGGCCGTTGACTTTCACAACAGTCTCGGCCGTCCCGAACAATCCGTCCGGCACAATAAACGGTATTCCTAATCCGTCCAGACTAAAACCGTGCTCTGTAGCCAAAATCGTGTGGTCGATGGCATTATGCCTTCGACCGACGTATAACGTTGTAGTATCGGTCACAAACGGCTTTGTATTCAATTCGATCAGCTCATCCACTAATCCCTTGATATACGGAGCTTTTACGTACGTGTTGTTGCCGTCTTCACCGACGTGGACCTTGACAGCGGTGAAGTCATTTTCGTTAAAACAATCTGCAAAACTGCCGGCCTTAAACAGTTTGCGGGCCTTTTCAGAAATTACTTTCGGGCCGTCATCAACAGAAGCTTTAATAATATATACCTTAGAACCCATTAAAACATCCCTTGCGATCAAACATGTCAGCCTGCTATTTTACAACTATTTAGTTTGGTTTGAAAGCATACAAATTATAATATTTTTTAACAGATTGCAAGTATAGCTCAAAAAAGTAAATGCTCGCACAATATTTTTACGCCGATACCTATAAGAACCAGCCCGCCGAGAGCTTCGATTCTGTTCTCGAAAAAATGCCCGAATCTCTTACCGATCAGAACCCCCGCATAGGAAAGTGTGAATGTTATCAGACCTATGATTGTCACCGCCAAGACGATGGAACTCGTGATAAGTGAAAGTGTAATGCCGATTGCCAGAGCGTCGATACTGGTCGCAACGGACAAAACAAGCAAAACAAAAATATTTGACGGATTGGAATTTTCCCCAACGGATCTGATTTTGAACGACTCGTAAATCATTTTGCCGCCGACCGCGGCTAAAAGAGCAAAGGCGACCCAGTGGTCATAATCTGCTATGTAATCCTTGAAACTCAGTCCCGCCAGAGAGCCTATCAGCGGCATAAACGCCTGGAAAGCTCCGAAGAAAAGGGCCATTCGCAGCGCGTGCTTAACATGTAGCTGCTTGTACGCACTTCCGCTGACGATTGAGACCACAAATGCATCCATTGCCAGCCCGACGGCTATGACTATGATCGTAATTAATTCCATAACACAAATTCTAAGTTAATATTTCGTAAAGCATGAATTTGTAAGTTGTCTTCTTGTGATTGGGTGGTAGCTTCAAAGCCGAAGGCTTTGGGGATGGTTAATCTGCCAGAAGCCATCCCCAATCGCTATAAGGCGTTCCCAAGGGACTGCCGCTTGAGGTTGCCACTCTTTCGGACTATTAAATCAAATTTTATAGACTACCAACCGTTGTCTACTCGGCTTTGATTATGCCCTTGTCGGTCAGGTTTTCCTTAATCATCCGGCCGGGTTTGACGACTAAAAACTCGCTTTCGTCCCAGTTGCCATCGACAAACTTCTGCATAAGAGCCGGGTCGCCCTTTAGCTCATCGTAGTTCCAGTTGAGGAATTCGGCGCAGCGTTTCGTATAATCCCTGTATTGGTTCGAGTTGGCAAAATCCCAGTCGATATACGTTGCCCAATTGTACTGCTTCATCCACCCTTGTTCCATTTCCATCAGATATTGAGCGTTATCTTCACCGTATTTTTCCTGATATTCCTCGAGCGTTTTTTCATAGCGTTCTTTGCCGGGCTGCTTGCCGGACTCTATCCAGCCGGCGCTGTACCAGTAAACGCCGCGGTGGGAGTCGAAGTATTCCTGGTATTTTTCCTTCGAACCGAGCAGGAGCGTAACGCAGTCATGGCCCCGCGGCACGACAATTGGGATTTTCGCCGAGAGGCCGACAATACCGTTGCTGCAAAGGCCATAGCCGAGCAGCGAAGCGTCGTAGTGGCGTCCCTGAATGTCGAGGGTATTATTCAGAGCTTTTTGGACTTCTTCACGAAGTTTGTCCGGCTCATCGTGAAGACCCTGCGGCATCAAAACTACATCTACAACGTTCTTGGAGCGGGCGGCACAAAAAAAAGCCTCTCTCTGCATAACCTTACATAAAATAAATTGAAGTCTCATACGCGGGTTCTCTGCCTGGTTAATTGCCCGGGACGGAATCGGTCCTTATGGATTGCACGTTTTGCAGGGTCTTTTCCCGGCCTTTATTGCTTCGTCTTTGCTCTTATACTTTACGAGGTTTTCCTGCGAGATGTTCCTGGCCCAGCGGCACTCCGGTTTATGGAAAACATTACTGCTCTTCGATGCGACATATCTATATTCGACTGCCGCCGAATTCTCATCTTTTTCGACTTGTTTCGTCGGAATTTTCGATGAAGCGGTTTCATTTATATCGGCATCCGATGGTTTTGTATCGGGCGGATTTGTTGCTTTGTATATGTTGATAAAGCCTTTAACCTGTTCCAGCACAACATCAGTTACTTTAGCAGGCATGTTTTCCGCCGATATAGCTTGCATTACCGGAGCTGCCTGCCAGATGTCGGCCTTGAAAACCGGATTTCGTTTGTCTTTCAGACAGACGGCTCTTGCCAGTGCCATCCGAATGTGGAACACGCACTGCTGAGAATCTTCGAGGCTGAGCATGCTGACGGAGATACGTAGTTCCGGAATGCTTAAAATATTATCTACCGTGGGTGTGTCTAATTCTATGTCGGCCCGGCGTAACTTTTCGTTGACATCTGCTTCGAGCTGCTTCCAAACCGGCGTATCTTTGTCGGGCTTTGCGCCATATCGCAAAACAACGACGTGTAATTTATCAATCCCGGCGAGAGCCGGATGAGACTGGTTGATTAACAGAGGCTTATCGCTGGGCAGGGGTTGCTCTGCCTGGCCCTGAACCGCAGCGCAGAAAAATCCGATGGCAATTGCCAAAATGAGATAATAAGTTTTGGTTTTCATAATTTCCCCTCTTTTACCACAATTGTGTTTGGGGTTGTGATTTCGGCTCGATTAGTTCAAGGATATGACCGACATTCCGGTCTTAGCTTACGTCTAAGGCTTTGCTTACCGCACCCTTCATCTTCGCAAGACCGGTCTTTGCCACCGCCAGCGGATCCTGCTTCCAGTAGTTTGGATTGAACAACTCCAGCGACAGAAAAGCCCGGCTGCCATTAGCTTGCAGGTCGCGGATGATTTGCGTCAGCGGGGCTATGCCGTCCCCGGGATAGACACGGTCACGGTCGCCTATCGTCTCACGCGGCGGGTCGGCAGGATAGTCGTTCAAGTGAAAGACCTGTATGGCGTGGGCGCTTAATTGTTTCAGGCCGGTGAAGTCAGACCCACCTTTGTAGATATGATAGACATCCGGCAGCAGGCACGCTTTCGGGTGGCCGCTTTCAATCACCACGAACATCGATTGGCCTAATCGGTGCAGATTCTTTGAGGATCCCCATACTTCAACCTGCGGCACGACGCCCATCTGCTCGCCCAGCTCCAGCAGCACACGATAACGCTCGGCGGCTTTCATCAAGTCGAGTCCAGCCTTCTGAGTGGCGCCGGCCGGAGGTGCGGCGATGCGCTTACCGCCGATTTGGGCCAGTACGTCCATGTCCCGCTTGGCTTTTTCGAGACCTTTGGCACGCTCTGCATCATCGTCCACAATCCAGCGGAAAAAGGAAATGGCGCTCTCGACCGTCAGCCCCGAATCGTTTATTTGCTTGCGGATATTCTTGAGATCTCCGCCGTCCCTGACATAACTGTGAATTTTATCAACCCATGGCTCGATCGCGTTATAACCCGCCTGGGCGGTAATTTCGATCTCTTTTTCCAGACTCAGCTCTTGTCCGCGAATCGTGCTGGTGTTGAAACAGTAGCGAAACGGCACCGCTTGTGCGGAGCCGGCTCTGCTTGAGCCCCCGAATACGATAGTTGTCCTTTTCGTGGTTACATCAAAGCCGATCGCAGCACCTGCACCGGCTATAAATCGGCGGCGGGAAAGACTGTTTTCTTTCATAATAATCTCCTGCTCTTGTAAAAAATCGCCGGGTATTCTCCGGATTATACAATAAATGCCAAGGCTTCGGTTACGTTCATTCCTTCTTCAATGCCGAGGGCTTTGGCTTTTGCGTTTGCTTTTGTAATCTTTCGGTTGCCAAATCGCTCCAGCGTGCCTATCGGATTGTCCGGCGTGCTTTCCACTATCGCTGCGGCGACGCCGTATCCTTCACAGGCATCGATGTCTATGGCGGGGCAAGCTAAAAAACCTTTCGAGCCGGTCACCAGCAGGATATTGAAACCCGCCCATTTGGTCTGCACGCCTTCAACGAGGCCGTTTGACGTCTGATATGTTTTCGTATTGATTTCCATGATTAATTATTCCTTTGTCTTCCCTAAAAAGGAGGGAATCCGCATACAAAATGAATCGATCATACAGGCTCGCCGATCTGTCCGGTCATTTCAGAGAGTTTCTCATCGAGCAGTTCTTTGCTCTCGGCTTCTACATTGAGTCGCAGCAGCGGCTCGGTATTACTCGACCTGCAGTTAAACCACCAGTCTTTGTACCTGATTGTCACGCCGTCCAGGTGGTCG
>CBDVBU010000131.1:0-8766 GCA_965372295.1 uncultured Phycisphaerae bacterium | reverse complement strand
CGTCCAGACCGGTGGTTCCGCTCGTGTATAGCCGATGCCCTTGTCTGCCCCGAATCCGCGGCTGACGCTGTCCAATCCGGGATTGCCTTCGCGAGGGATGTGTGATTGGGGCAGCCACGCGAGCGGCTTGCGCGAGCCTGCTTCGCCAAGAATCTGCGGCTCGTTCGTATTGAAGTCGGCAAACAGCAGATAGCCTTCCTTGCCTGGGAAGAACATCGGGCTGTGCACGTTCCGGCGATAAAACATTCGGACGGCATAAGTCTTTTCGTCGTCAACCACAAGAAGTTGGCCGGTCTTCGGCGCCTGGTTCGCCAGCTGAAAGCCGGGCCAGCGCTTGGAGTACATCCAGAACGTACGGTTGTACCAGGAGTCGTCCAGCAGGCCGGATGTCGAAAAGACATGCAGACCCACATCCTGTGCCCCTTTGCTCGACAGGACGTCCACTCCAACCTCCTTCAACTCCGGCGTCATTTTCTTCTGACGCATGTAGAGGAATCCGCCCTGGCTAACGAGCACATCCGAATTGGCGCCGAGGATAAAGAAGGCCAGATCACGCTCGCCGTCCACGCTACGATGCGGCCCTTCCAGCAAGCCCTTGTGGAGGATTTTGCCCGTGGTGGGTTCCAGACCGTAAACACGAATTCCGCCGTCCAGATACGTAGAGCGTCCCGCCGTGAAGTACACGACATCGCGAGTCACCAAGACGCTGCCGTGAACGGGCCATGTCGATTCGATCTGACCGAAGGAACCGATGCGCTGATCGGTCGGTGCCGCGAGAAAGCGCCATACAAGGCAGCCGTCGGATGCGCGCAAGCAATACACGCGACCGTCCGCCGAGCCGAACAGAACCAATCCTTTATAGATTGTTGGAGGCGAGTCGATACGGCCGTTTGCAGTAAAGCGCCATGACTCTTGGCCGCTTGCCATGTCCAGCGCATAGATGGTGTGAGCATCCGGTTTGGCAACAAACACCTTGCCACCGGCAGCAACCGGGGCCGTCAGCCTGCCCTTCAGCGTAATCTTCCAATCGACTTCTACGTTTGAAGGCACGCGCGTTTGGGTCGTGCCGCTGCGAGCTGCATCATGGCGAAACGTCGGCCAGTCATTTGGATTTTCGATTGGCGATTTTCGATTGGCGATTGTTCCGAAAGCGGCGCCTTTTTCCAGACGCTGGCTGTCCGGGACCGGCTTGGGAGCATTATCCGGATTAGCCTTCAACGCGGCATATCCCAGAAACTTTGCCCCGGGCTGACAAAAACACTGATCCGGCGGGACGTACAACATGCCGTTCGCCGGTGTCATCCCGTACTTGCATGCACCGCGAAGCCAGTTGTTCATGCCGTGGTTGTCACCCTTGAAATCGAGGAACTCAGCACCTTCGTAGGAACTGATAAGGTATCGCGTGGTTGCTTTGTTACGGTAGCAGCGATGATGATGTTCCGGACTCCGCAGATTGTTGACGAGTATCCGCTTCTTCTCCTCGCCCGAGCGAAGGTCCCAACCGATGACTAGTGCATTCGGGCTTTTACGTACCGGTTTGCCGCTATCGTCCACACTTACTATCCCGCGCCAAACCAAACCGTCTATAACGAACAGGTCATCTCCTTCTCCCCCGCCGATAGGCGAGACGGTTTTCCGCCATAGCAGTTTGCCATCTGTCGCATCATGGGCGGCAACGAACTTTCCTCCCTGCATAACGACAGTATCGTCCACGGTAAGCAGCGTCCTCGGCGTGGCCTGCTTCGGTTGAGTCCTCCATAGCTCATCGCCACCCTTTAAATCGAGTGCGACCAGGTCTTTCCCGCTTATATAGACAATCCGACCGTTGTCAATCGCCAATGACAAAGGACGAATCTTGCCGGTCTGCTTTTGCCAAAGCACTTTTGAAGTCCGACCGTTAACAGCAACCAATGCCGCTCCGGCAACATCTTTTACTCCCCTGCGGCGTTCAACGCCCGTCTGTGCCTGCCGTGTATAGGCAATTGCGATACCATCACTAACCAGGATTTCCCTCGTTCCCTGAGTCTTTTCAACCGTAGCAATGGTATTACCAGTGGTCGCATCCAGGATAGACATTGGAGCACTATAAGCAAGCATAGTATAGAGCCGGTCGCCATCGGCTACGATTCGGCGATGATTTTCGTTCGGCACATCGGTTCGTCTGCCACGTAACGTAGTCCAGTCTTTGCCAGTATATTGCCCGGGATTCCACTCGCGCCAGCCCCAGGATTCGAGCGGCCGTTTCCAAAGCAGCTTGCCGTTAAAGGCATCTCGGCAAATTAGCGACCAGCGGTCGGGCAGTCGCTCATCTGTGATGCCGATTATGCCCTCGTCGAAAAAGTAAAAGATTCGTCCGGCGGCTAAGACAGGCGACTGAATCCCAGATGGGGTTTCATGGCTTCGGAGCCACAGCGGCGGCGCAACCCACTGAAGACTACGGGGCGGTCCGACGACAGAATCATTAGCAACCGCGTTGTTACTTGCATCGTGCAGGAAATGAGTCCACTGATCGATGTTGCCGGGCCAGGTTTTGACGGTCTTATCCCATTTGCCATTGCGCTCAACGCAAGCTATTCCTCCGGGAACCAGCACTCGCATTATCTCGCCCATTGGGACCTTGCCGGCATCCTGTACAACAACAAGGTTAACGAGATTGTCGCTGTACGGCAGCGAGGATCCAGAATGCCGCTCGACAGAGACAGGCCCATAAACGCCCTGCTCGCGGATGTATCTTCTCGCTTCGGCAACTTTAGCCGGGTCCGCTTCGAGTCCATGAACCGTATAGCTATCACTGGCGCGCAGAGCCGCCGTTAATGTCCCGCCACCACAGCAAAGGTGGACGACGATTCCGCCCTGCATACCGGTGGTATCGAGAATCTCTTTTGCCATCGTTATAGCATCATTTTCGTTTGCCTTTGCCGCGCCTGATAACAGGCATACAGCCAACAGTATACATATCAGTGATTCGATTGCTAAATAACGTTTCATTCGGCAAAACTCCTTCCGTCCAAATATTCATGTAGACTGTTCTATGATACGGCATCATAGCACTATTTTTGAAATACCTTGCCTTTATGCTAATCTCTTAACACAAACAAGTCAATCCAATCGAGGCGTAAATTCCGCAAGGGATTAGTCGACCCTGATCAGAAAAAAAGACCGGGCTTGTCGAATCGAATATCCGTCCAGCCTTATATGTGCTTTGTTTATATAGTCTATGCCTGCTGTTTGAGCCACGAGACGGCCGGGGCATCGACCTGCAGTGATAATAACATCGACGACGACGGAGGTGGCGACGACGGCGATAATTGCGGCTGGGTGGACTTCGTGCAGTGGTCGGGGCCTTCGCCGGAGCAGGATCCGTCTAATTTTCAGACGATTAACTACAAACACGATCTATATGGCCGGCGCAGTGAAAAGAAGGTCGATGGCTTTAGCACCCGGTACTTGTATGACGGCGGCCACGTGATCGCCGAATACGATGGCAATAACAACCTCGTGCGTAAATACATCTACGGCCCGGGCATTGACCAGTAGTTTAAGACGCGATACCATGAGATCCTCGGAGATGTGCCGCTGCCCGCGCGGGTAATCTATATAATACGTAGATGTCTTATCTTCTGTGCCAAAAAATGTGATGAAATGTGCCTTTTTGCCAAGTGCCGTCATAAGTGCAATTTTGGCAGATTTTGCTGACTCCAGCAAATATTTGTAATTAACAATTTTGGCATGTCCCTCTAATCCAATTTGCTTTGCACAATCTAAAATCTCCTCTATAGTTACTCCATCGATGTAGTCCACCATCTTCATAAGGTCACGATAGCGGTACTTTGGCTGGTCATCTATCCAGAGGTAAACTTGATACAGGCAATTAATACCACACAACCGTGTCAAATCTTTTTCATAAATCGCTCGATGCTCAGGAATTAAATCATCCAGAAGATCAGGACTGTATAACTGATAGTTTCTTGTTTTTTCTGCAAATGCATTTGAGCCAAACAACATAAAACAACAGATTATTATAAAGGCACTATGACCATTCAATCGCTTCTTTAGAACAATTCCTATAACTACAGCCAAAATGAGGATTATTACTATAGAAATCAAGTAGGGAATATGTACACCATCCTCTTGTTCTTTAGCTATTGCCGGATCACCTTTATTTTCGTTAAAATCGCTTTGTATCAAATTTTCGGTTAATTTTTTTTCTGTATCTCCCTGATATGGATGTTCAATAGAATTGGTAACACCTTGACCAATCTCTTTCTTTGCCAATTGTAATCCTTCTTCCAGTATATTTTCAAGTTCATCACTATCCACACCTATATGTATCGGCATGCCTAAGATATAGTCATAGATATTTGTATTCCTTGGAAAAGTAAAGTCGCGGAGGAATTTTTCATGAGATTTATCATTAACTGTCACCTCTTTCACAGTGATGCATTGAACACCCGTAAGATCAAATGTAGAGGACTCTGCTATCCGAGATATTTTGAAGGGGATGTGAACCCCATCTATTTGCTTAAAATCCTCGAAGCGAATATCAGAGAGACGATGGATCTTATCATCATCTTGGTAAACATTTTCAAGATAGCAACGAGTAATAGCAAAATCTTTTGTTCGATCAAAAATAAATGTTTGTCGTGCGTATATCGATGTAAGATTTTTGGGTCGTTCAGTTACCTTGATAAGACTTTCATTTTCGGCACCAATTGCCACATCATAGTCAATTCCAGTAACATCACGATTTTGATACCTTTTTATCCACGATTGCCCTGAATGATCACGACCAATTATTGAAAAGGGCATTACTTCGTCAGCCGTTAAATATGGAACCTCGCCACGGATACTACCTGTACTCGACCTACAGTCCAAGCTTCGCATTAGAGTTCCGTTCCAACTTCGTTCAACAATGGGTGCAAAACCTGATTCTTCAGAATTCGTGGCCCCATCAAGCTCGGATATCTGTTTCAAGCCCTGTTTAAGATAGTGTCGATGGTCATCAAAAACTATAAAGTAATTGTATTCTCCTGTAATCTCTTCTGTGCCGTTTTTATTGAGTTTTCCATCGCTCCACTCAAAACTTACACCAACAGATTTCAATTTTTGTAAACTCTCAGTTATCTCAGTTAAAATAGAAAGTTTTTCTTGTTCAGCAAGAGGACGCCATTTTGGTTCCGAACCTTGACCGACAGTGGTGAACATTAAGATACAAATGACAAGCCCGTTAATTATTAATAAATTTTTACGCTGCATTAGTAGTCCTTTCACTATCACAATAGTTAATACTTAACTTGGCTGGGTTCTTAAAAGATTATAGGCAAAAAATTAAACTTGTCAATAAGAAATAATCGACCCCAACGATGGAAAACTAGGGGGAATTAAAGGTGTCCGGGGGAATTAAAGGTGTCCGGTACTTTTTAGGCTTGACATTGTTCATCCTACATGTAGAATCACTTATATGTCGAGACCAAAAAGGATAACATTGGGTGGATATGTTTATCATGTGCTCAATCGGGCCAACGGCCGCCTTCGCATATTTCGAAAGGATGATGACTTTCTCGCTTTCGAGCAAATCATGGCTGAGGGTACAGAGCGGTTTTCCATGCGAATTTGCGGCTATTGCATTATGGACAATCACTGGCACCTGCTGCTGTGGCCGCGTGAGGATGGCGATCTGTCGGAGTTTATGCGCTGGATCAGCCTTACGCACACGCAACGATATCACGCTTCGCACGGGACTGTCGGAATAGGGCACCTATACCAGGGCCGGTTCAAAAGCTTTCCGGTGCAGGACGATTCGCATTATCTGACGGTGTTGCGTTATATCGAAACCAATCCGTTACGGGCCGGCCTGGTAGGGCAGGCCGGCGACTGGCTCTGGTCCAGCCTTGCCGTTCGCCAGGGTTACGACTGCCCGTTTGCATTGAGTGACGGTCCGGTCGAGTTGCCTTCGAATTGGGACGAACTTTTACATGAGGACTTCACTGAGACGGAGTTGGATCGTATAGAAAAGAGCGTGAAACGAGGCGCCCCATTCGGTCAGATGAACTGGACAGAAAGGACTGCGGCACGTTTGGAGTTGCAGTCAACATTAAAGCCGAGAGGAAGACCCCGAAAAAGTACCGGACACCTTTAATTCGCCTTGCAGTATTTTATTTTTTGGAGACAATCTAATGAGTCGCTATTTCTCAAACGAAAAGAATGCATTACTTTTTCTTCTCTGTATTATCATTAGTGGTCTTTTAACTTTAGCCGAGCCGATCTTCGGTTCAATGCCGGCGGGGAGAACAGGAAGGGCAATGAGTCCTTCTGAGAGATCTGCTTACGAAGATCGAAAGGCTCTGGAGGCTTACGAGAAAAGAAATGCTGAAATCGATTCACCAACACAAAACGATCTGATGCCAAACCATAACAATGGGGCTTTACTCTACTATCAGGCATTTTTGCTGTTTCCGGAATATAACCTGGATATTGATGCGAAGCTTAGCAAAGTTCACAGAGGTTTAGAGGAGCCTGACAAACAGGTCAGAATATTCTTGGGGAAATGTTTACCCGCGATGGAAATATACAAAACCGCATCTCGTATGCCGCAATGTACATGGGGAGTGCTGCCTAAAAACCAGCGCAACATGGATACTTTACGCCGAAAGTTGGTAAATCTTTCATATGTTATTTTAGTTGATGCACAAACACTCGCCGCAGACGGTAAATACTCTGCAGCATTGGAGCAATGCCTGACCGTGCGGCGATTTGCCCGCCATCTTTATGATGATCCGGAATTATATAGATACATAACGACTATCGATATAATGGCGTTAAGTACTGCTCGAAGTATTCTTGGTATCATGCCAATTAATGCAGATGTTCTTGCATGGTTTCAAGGTCAACTTGCATTAATTCAAGTAAAACCAATATACCTGGAAAAAATCTTACAGAAATATCTAAAAGCTAAGATAGAGATGATCCAATCATCTTCAATTCCGAGGCTCAGAAGTATGCTCCTGAAAAGAACTCCGGATGAAAGAACCAAACAACATATCCGGAATTTGACTGATGACCAGATTCATAACCAAGCTCTCCAAGCTGTTCAAGGTTCTTTTGGTTCCATTTTCACAATACTACAAAGTGATAAAAGTGCAGAACAAAAGTATGCCGAAATACGAGAAGCGACTGATTATACGAAAAATAAAGATACTATTGAGCTGTTAATCAAGATAGATAATAATTTTGGAGGAGATATCTATAAACTTATAACCGGCAGGGACATTGAAATGACGGAAGAGCAGAAACTATCCGAGATACAGAAGATTATCGATAAGTCTGCAGAGCCGGATACTATTGAGTTATTCAGGAGATTATCGAAAGCCCTGGGTAATGACATTAACTTTGGCTTTTTAGTTAATCGTGAAATGACTGACAAACAAAAATGTACCGAGATGCAAAAAGTTATCCACAAACTGGGGGACGCATATGCTATCGAGACATCGACATTTGGATTTCCATGGAATTGGATTGGTCATTTGATTGAATCTGGGATGGATAGACATACGGCTCAGATAAATTCTACAAAGGCTGGTGTCGAACTTTATCTTATAATGGCTAAAACAGGACAACTGCCTGAAAAATTACCTGATTACTTACCAAAAGATCCTTACACCGGGCGGGACTTCTTATATGAAATAACCGATGATGGCTTTATTCTCGGTTGCCAGAGCGATAACTTTCTAAAAGGAAAAGGACGCTTCTCATTTAGTGTCCAAAAGAAGAATAATTAAGGTCAAAATAGCTTTTTTCTCTTCGACTGATCTGACCCCGGATTATGTACCAACCTCAATTAGCGAGAATTAAAGGTGTCCGGTACTAATGGCACTGTCATGCCTAAGTCCTTGTCACAGCATGAATTATTAGGCTAATTGATTACCCGAACTGTCAGACTGAGTGACACCTGTTGATATGTTCCAAGACTTGCTGGTGTAGGCGCGCAACGAACGCGGCAATTCCTGAGGAATCTTATGATCAGGGAAAAGAAAAGGGGTCAGGCTTTTGATTTAGGTGTTGACGCTTCCGTTCCCATGCAATAGTCTTTGGATATGCCAAGGACTCCAGCGTCGATGGAGGCGACGATAAGGGCTGGGTGGATGGATTGGTGGTCGGGACAGATATACTGTATCCCCCGCCCGATGATAACAGCGAGGCGCTGGACTCTCATCTGAAATTCACCGAGAGCGGAGATGGAAGCTGGTTCATTGCATCAGGTCTGTATGACGACGACTAGGAGAAACTAGGGACAGCCACGAATAGAGGAAAAAGGGGTCAGGCTTTTGATTTAGGTGTTGACGCTTCCGTTCCCATGCAATAGTCTTTGGATATGCCAAGGACTCCAGCGGCGATGGCGGCGAGGATAAGGGCTGGGTGGATGGATTGGTAGTCGGGACCGGCTCGCTGGTTATCCCACCCGATGATAACAGCGAGGTGTTAGACTCTCATCTGAAATTCACCGAGAGCGGAGATGGAAGCTGGTTCATTGCTTCAGGTGTGTGTGACGACTACTACTAGGAGAAACTAGGAACAGCCACGAATGGCGGTCACTTAAACGGCATTCAGATAGTTATTTATCTTTCTGTAGTATACTCAAATTGTGATTTGCCTGATCTTCGGGCAGTATCTGTTTGAATAAAGATAATGATTCTTCATCGCGGCCCATTAAACCCAGCGCGACAGCCATGTTCGCCCGATATTTCACATTTTCTGGCATGATACCTG
>CBDVBU010000130.1:0-8801 GCA_965372295.1 uncultured Phycisphaerae bacterium | reverse complement strand
CCCGGGCTGGGCAGCCATTTTATCGACCTGGTGCACTATATCACCGGGGCGAAGTTTCCGACGAGCTGCGTCTGTATGGGCGGGACGTTCACATGGAAGGATGAGCACAATTTCACGTGCCCCGACCACGTGCAGGCCCTGTGGACTTATCCCGAGGATTTTATGGTTAGCTACTCGACGAACTTCGGCAACGGCAGCGGCAACAGCTTCAAGATCTTCGGCGACGCGGGCGTTATCGATATGGTCAACTGGAACTCGCCGATTTTGACCGCCGACGGGGCGAACAGCAAGAAGAAGGGGCCGATACGCGGCAAAAAACCGGTCGAAGAAGTCTCGCGGCCGGAGCACTTCCTCGATTGGCTCCAGTGCCTGCGGACACGTAAGACACCCAACGCTTCAATCGACGCCGGTTACCAACACGCGGTGGCAGTTATTATGGCGATGCAGTCGTACGATACCGGCCGGAGAATGATTTACGACGCCGTGAAACGTGAAATTCGCCCGGGATAAATTTACGCCGGCGATGTCACTTTGAGCAATATGTCCGTAACGAGTTAGGAGATAATATCGATGAATGCTTTTGAGGAACTTTCCCGCAGAGATTTTTTGGGCCATAGCCTGAGACTCGGGGCGGCAGGTCTTGCCGCTTCATGCACGGCGGCATCAACGATGGCGTCTGCCGCCGGCGACCGCTGGCAGATTGGCTGCTACACACGGCCCTGGGCAAAGTACGATTATCGCGTGGCGCTGGACGCCATCGCCGAAGCGGGTTTCAAATATGCCGGGCTGATGACGGCAAAATCAAAGAACAATCTTGTGATTTCGGTTGCGACCACACTCGAAGAGGCCGAGCAGGTGGGCCGGGAGGCACAAAAACGCGGGCTGAAAATCCCATCGGTTTACGGCGGCGGAATCCCCGTAAACAAATCGCTCGAAGCTGGCATCGAAGGTCTGAGAAAGCTTATCGATAACTGTGCCGCCTGTAGTGCAGGCAAC
This sequence comes from uncultured Phycisphaerae bacterium, assembly GCA_965372295.1. Taxonomy (GTDB): domain Bacteria; phylum Planctomycetota; class Phycisphaerae; order Sedimentisphaerales; family Anaerobacaceae; genus JAFGPJ01. Next base: position 7,805 of record CBDVBU010000130.1, on the reverse strand, counting down.
CTGCTCATGGGCGGCATCGGCAACGAAAAGCTATTTAAGGTGTACTACAAGGCCATTGCCGAATGCTGCGATTATGCCGCCGAGAAAGGCATTGGGATAAGCATCAAGCCGCATGGGGGGCTGAACGCCACGGGACCCCAGTGCCGCAAGACGATCGAGATGGTCAACCACAAGAACTTTCGGATCTGGTACGACCCGGGAAATATTTACTACTACTCGGACGGCAAGCGTGATCCTGTCACCGATGCGGCTACCGTCGATGGGTTAGTGGTCGGCATGTGCATCAAGGATTATAAGCACCCGAAGAAAGTCGATTTAACGCCGGGGACGGGCATGGTGGATTTCCCCGCTGTAATGGCGCGTCTGAAGCAAGGCGGCTTCACTGGCGGCCCGCTGGTCGTCGAATGTCTTGATCCCGGAGATTTAGAGCAGACGCTCGCCGAGGCGAAAAAAGCCAGGTTGTTTCTTGAAGAGCTGACCAGCCAAAAAACATCATCTGCTCGTATTACTCAATTAACAGCAGGCTTGGCGGTTACCGATATCACGCCGCCCATCGGCTACCGCATGAGCGGATACTTTCGCGAACGTTTGAGCACGGGCACGTCGAATCCGCTTTGCGCCAAGGCGGTTGTCCTTCGCCAGGATGAAGCGTCCGCGGCTATGGTTTTCTGCGATATCATCGGCTTATCGCTCGAAGTTACATCGCGCGCCCGCAGGAAGGCGGCCGAGCGAACCGGTATCCCGGCATCGAATATCCTTATCGCCGCGACGCACTCGCATACCGGGCCGCTCTATTTTGGCGCTCTGAGGAAATATTTTCACGATATGGCTGTTGCCGAACATGGAAGCGATCCGTGCGAGAAGGTGAACTACGCCGATCAGCTCGTTGAGAAGCTTGCCGGCGTCATCGCGCAAGCGGACGCGGCGGCAAAGCCTGTCCGGCTCGCGGCAGGCTCGGTCGAGCAACAAGGTCTTTCATTCAATCGGCGGTTCCACATGAAAAATGGAACGGTCCGGTTCAATCCAGGAGTTCTGAATCCCGATATTGTTCGAGTTGCCGGTCCGATCGATCCCGAGGTTGGGATAGTATCACTCCGGGAAGCGGACGGCGACAACGATGCTATTGCGGCGATAATAAACTTCACCCTCCATCTCGATACGGTCGGAGGGACAAAATATGCCGCCGATTATCCTTATTATCTGGAGCAGTCGTTGCGGGAGAAATATGGTGATAAGTTCGTTCTGCTTTTCGGCACCGGTACGTGCGGCGACATAAACCACATCGATGTCACAAAAAAGGAACGCCTCAAGACGGATTACATCGGCAGGACATTGGCTGAAACGGTCAAAGCAAAAACGGAATCTCTGGAGACTGTTGCCGAGCCTTTGCTGGGTGTGCGGAGTGGGATTGTCGAGGCTCCGCTTCAACAATTCGGGCCGGAAGAGGTCGCCTGGGCCCATGAGAACATCAAGAAGGTTGGAACCGGGGAACTATCGTTTCTCAAACAGGTCGAGGCATATAAAATACTCGCGATAGAGATGCGTCGAGGCCGGACTATGCCGCTTGAAGTGCAGGTATTCCGGCTGAGCCGGGATGTGGCTATCGTGGGACTGCCGGGCGAGGTCTTTGTCGATCTGGGGCTTGCAATCAAGCGAGCCAGCCCCTTTGCGACCACGCTGGTGATCGAGTTGTGCCAGGATGCGCCGGGTTACATCCCCACGAAGAAGGCATTTGCCGAGGGCAGCTATGAAACGGTCAACTCGCGGATCGCCCCGGGAGGGGGCGAAATGATGGCCGAAGCAGCAATTCGGCTGCTGAAGGAACTGGGCTGATAGCGGTCTGATCGTTATTAGGAGAAGTCCAATGAGATTTACAAAAATGCACGGCATAGGCAATGATTATGTCTATGTTAACTGCTTCGAGGAGCAAGTTGAAAATCCGGCGGCATTAGCGAAGATCATCAGCGACCGGCATCGAGGTGTAGGCGCCGATGGATTGATTCTCATCGGGCCCTCGCAGACGGCAGACGTGCGGATGCGTATCTTCAACGCCGACGGTTCGGAAGCTGAAATGTGCGGAAATGGAATCCGGTGTGTTGCAAAATACACGTACGAGCACGAACTGGCCGAGGCTGGCGGAGAGTTTTCCGTGCCGGGCCAGCAGTCTTTCCCCGCGTCATTAAATATAGAGACCGGCAACGGGATTTTAACAGTTGGTCTTATCATCGATGATACTGATCAGGTCCGGAAGGTATGCGTGAATATGGGCCAGCCGATTTTGTCGCCGCGGGATATCCCTGTGAATCTGGCCGGCGAAAAAGTTGTCGCACAGCCGATTGACGTTCATGGTCAGGAACTGTTGATGACATGTGTGTCGATGGGGAATCCACACGCAGTATTCTTTTGTGATGATTTGCGGTTAATCGAGCTCGAGAAACTCGGATTTGCAGTGGAAAACCACAGCCTTTTTCCGAATAGGATCAATGTTCACTTTGTTCAGATTGATAAGCCGGCGGAATTTACAATGCGGACCTGGGAACGGGGCAGCGGAATCACAATGGCGTGCGGCACCGGCGCTTGCTCTGTCTGTGTGGCTGCTTCGTTGAACGGCCGCCAGGAGCGAATATGTACCGGTCATTTACCCGGCGGCGATCTTGATCTGCACTGGTGCGAAGAAGATAACTGCGTTTATATGACCGGCCCGGCGGAAGAAATCTTCGAAGGCATCTGGCCGGAAAAGTAGGGCTTAGAGACTATACGAATAACCATTCGCTGCCGACTGTCATGCTGAACGGAGTGAAGCATCTGGGCCGTGAAATGCCAGTTGTAGCCCAGATTCTTCGGCTTCGCCTCAGAATGACAAACACTGAGTTGTAATTTGGATAGGCTCTTAGATACAGAGCTTTGGCGGGCGGCAGAATTGCAGTGCCACTCCGTACCTGCCGGAAGCTGAAACGGTTCTTAAGACCTTCGCGAATCCCGCAATCTTACCGCCAAATTCGAGCAGACCGGATGTCGGCGGTATTGACAATTCTACCTTCAACAGGTTGCCCTGCTCGAATATTCCGGTTGCGGTTTCAAAATACAAACCGCCGGGGCTTACATTTACTGTATGACCGTCATAAGACCTGTTTGCGGTTGATCCAACTTTCCGGCATGATATATTGTACTGTGCCCCCAATCGCCTATGCCTGCGTTTTTCAGATCGATCCATCATGCGCATCCTTGCATAATAGTGTTTATTCCCTGTCCTTGTAAATTTTGTGATATTAAGTGCAAAATTCGTTCCAAAACACAGAGTGAACAAATCTCCTATTTTAACTTTTGCAAGTGCTTGCTAAGCATGAGGTTAGATGACTATATCTATCCGGCATTGAAACTTTCGAAAATACTTCAATCATCGCGTTGACAAATGGAAACACTAAAAGCTGATTTGATCGCTGGTTCTTGTATTTTATTGTCCAATAATCGTCTTCAGCTACTTATTTTATAGAATCTTACGTTTCCTGTTAAACACATATCTTCTTCAGTCCGAAAAAGAGGACGGGTGCGTTGTTTTTTTGCAACATCTATTATTGACAATATTTAAGGCGGGTTGTATTATCGCAGCTATGCCAGAGAACGCAGAACAACAATCGAATATGTCGGACAAACAAGGCGATTCGCTGAAGGAACATGCCGCGAGTGACCACTCAGGATTTGGGCTGCTTGGCGAGTCAATCCTTCAGTCATTGCCTACCGGTATTGTTGCTTTCGATCCGGATTTGAAGATTCTTATGGCCAATGCTCAGGCAACAAAGCTTATCGAGTTGTGTGACTACATCGACAAATCCCTGGCAAAAGGAACAGATGACAAAATATGGCAGGGCTGGACGCAGCAATTAACTTCGGCAATCTCAACGGGAAAACCGTGCAGGTTTGATGATGTAAGCTATACGTCGGACAACAAAACAAAGCTGCTTCGAATTATCTGCACACCTCTGGAGGAAACCGAGACAGCAAAAAGTATCGGTGGTATCATCACTGTCGAAGATATCACCGAGAGGGTCAATATACAAAGAAGACTGGCAAACGCTGAAAGACTGGCTGCCGTCGGCAAGCATGCATCTAAGGTGGCCCATGAATTGAATAATCCGCTGGATGGGATTCTGAGATACATCAATCTCACGATGAGGATTGTCGAGCAGGAGAATCTGACAAAACCGAAGGAGTATCTCACCCAGTGCCGACAGGGACTTATGAGGATGGTTCGAATCGTCAGCGAGCTGCTGGAGTTCTCGCGCAGCACGTACACACCCCTGGAATATGTCAAGGTCGAGCAGATTATTGAAGATGCTATCAAGACGATGGAATCGAGGGCGGAGGCGGCAGATATTTCGATCGTAAGAAATTACACCTTTGGTCTGCCGCAGGTCAGGAGCGGTAATCTGTTTCAGGTTTTCTGTAATCTTGCGAAGAACGCTCTGGATGCGATGCCGAACGGCGGCCAGTTGCGAATCTCAACCGGCCTGGCGGCGAATGATACCATTGTGGCCGAGCTTTGCGATACGGGAACGGGTTTTCCGCCGGAAAGCACAGAAGCGATATTCGAACCGTTCTTCACGACGAAAGAAGGTAGCAAAGGTACTGGATTGGGACTGGCTATATGCAGGGACATTGTCGAGAGCTATCATGGTCGAATCACGGCCCGAAACGCCCCCGATGGCGGCAGCATTTTCACGGTATATCTGCCGGTGGTCGGCTAAAGCATCATTTGAATTTATAAAATCGGTTTGGGAGTTCTATGAGAAAGAAAAATATTCTTGTTATCGATGACGATAAAATCATCCTCGACTCGCTGTGCGAGTTTCTGTCACTCGAAGGATTCCAGGCCAGTGGCGCTGAAACGGTTAAAAGCGCTCTGGCAAAGCTGGAAGAGGAAACCTATTGTCTTGTCCTGACGGATGTTAACCTTCCGGACGGAGACGGTCTCGAATTATTAGGTATTATCAAGAAAAACTATCCTCAGACCGTTGTTGTTGTGATCACTGGTTATGGTACTATCGACAGCGCCGTGAAGGCCATTAAGTGCGGTGCTTACGATTACCTGACGAAACCGATTATTGATGATGAGCTGCGGCTGGCTGTTGAAAGAGCGATTACGCAACAGTCGCTTATCAGTGAAAATGAGAACCTTCGATTCCAGCTCGAACGAAAACGCCGACTTGAGAATATCATCAGTCACAACTACAAGATGGCGAAGATTTTTGACCTTGTCGAGGCCGTCGCCGACAGCAAGACCACGATTCTGATGGCAGGACCGTCGGGCACCGGCAAGAGTATGCTGGCCAGGGCAATCCATCACCATTCGAGCCGGAGCGATCAGCCGTTTGTCGAGGTCAGTTGCGGAGCGCTCCCGGAGACGCTTCTTGAAAGCGAACTGTTCGGTCATGTTCGAGGCTCATTCACCGGTGCCGTGAATAATAAGGAAGGCAAATTTCTGGCCGCTGATGGCGGGACGATTTTTCTCGACGAAGTAGCCAATGCCTCGCCGGCTCTTCAGGCCAAGCTCCTGCGGGTTTTGGAGGACAGGCAGTTCGAACCGGTTGGCAGCAACCGGACCAGAACTGTGGATACGCGCATTATCCTCGCTTCGAACCGGGACCTTGGCGAGGAAGTCCGGCAAGGCAGATTCCGTGAAGATTTATATTACCGGGTCAATGTGGTCACTATAGAGCTGCCGCCCTTGTGCGAGAGAGTCGGAGATGTTCGGCTGCTGGCGGAGCATTTTCTGCGGATATATTCGGCCCAGCATAAAAGGGATAAGCTCGGTATTACCGATGATGCAATGGAATATTTAGAGCGGTTTTCGTGGCCCGGCAATGTTCGTGAGCTGGAAAACGTTATTGAACGGGCGGCTTTGCTGAGTAAGAGCAAATTCATCGGCCCGGAAGATCTGCCGGACTCGGTCAAGCGGGAGCAAGCCCGGCAGGCAAAACAATACAAACATACGAGTCTCAAAGAGGCGTTGGCCGGACCGGAGAAGGACATTATAAGGCAGGCGCTGCAAGCCAATCACTGGAACAGGCAGGCAACGGCCAGGGCACTTGCGATAAACCGAACAACTCTATTCAAAAAGATGAAGCATTACGGCCTCTACGCCGAAGCCGAAAGATTGGGTCTGACCTGACAAATTGCCTGCAGGAAAGACGCCCGGCCCGGATGATATTTAAAACCCCTGCTTTTTTGCGGAGGGAGGGGAGAAGGAAGAGAAAAGCAGGGGCAAAAAAATGAAAAAGCTATTATTCATTATAGCAGTTTTACCGAAAAGGTCAACAAAAAAACGCCCTCCAAGATCATCAGGAAAGGTCTTTTTCGGTGACAATATACTGTCTAAAGACCGAGCGGTGGAAAAAACGGCATGGTTCCATGAAAACGACGATTTTATCAGCGACTCAGTGACAGGATATTATCCTCGAACTTGATTTTTGCCTTAAATTTTAATGAATGATTTCTTGCGATACATCCACCATAGTATCAGCCAGACGACCGCAAATCCAGCCAGGGCGTAAATGAAGGAGTACCAGTTCCCGGCGTATTTTTCCAGGCCCTCGACGAAAACGCCGCCGATATTGCGGAAGTTGATCAAATGGGTGGCCATATAAACCGCGATTGCGTTCATCCCGATGACCACAAAGCCGAAGGCCCATTTCCTGAAGCCCATCACGTCAATCACTAAGTAAAACAACGCCAATAGCATGAAGCACAAACCGCCTGAGAACAGGACAAAGGAGCTTGTCCACAGGTGCTTGATGATTGGAAAGAACAGGTTCCAGATAAGGCCCGCGACGATGCAGCCGACCCCTGTCGCCAGAAGCCACAGCACCTTTCTGATACCCACTTTATCCGAGCGCAGCAGGTGCCCCGCCATCACGCCGAGCATTACCGTGCAGGCGAACGTCATGCCGCTCAGGATCCAGGTATAGGGCGGATTGGTTCCGTCGATGAAGGTGCCGAAGATGATTCGGTCGATGTAAATAGCCAGGTTCCCTTCCGGCGTCAGAACGCCGGCGCCGTGGCCGGGGACCGGAACTAACATCATCAACGTCCAGAACAGCAGAAGCAGAATTCCAGTTGTGGCGATCTGCCATCTCAGGCCCAGATTGAGCATGATAATCGCCGCGATGATGTATCCCGCTGCGATGGCCTGAAGCGTATTGGAGTAGATGTGCAGTGTCGACAGGTCGTATTCGAGCAGGCGCCCCTGTGCGATCATGCCGAGGACGAAGAGAATTATGGTCCGCTTGAGGATGTGCAGGTATAGCCGTGTCTTGCCGTGGCCTTCGAGCTGGCGTTTGTTGAGCGAATAAGGCATAACCACGCCGACGATGAACAGGAACAGCGGCATAATCAAATCTTCGAAACGGAAACCCTCCCATTTGACGTGCGTCAGTTGCGTCCGAATCAACGCCGTTGCCGGGCTGTCGAAAATATCGTGCAGGCTGGCGAAGATTCTCTCGCCCCCGATGATCCAGAACATATCGAAGCCGCGAAGCGCATCGATCGACATTACACGGCCCGCAGGCTTGCCTTGCTGTTTATCTTCCGACGATTTAGTCTGCATTTCATCCATAATCAATTCCCATTCATCCTCGTTCAGGCACATTCAGGCTTCTTTACACAAATTTTTGCATATTCTAACGATACCCGCCCGGTAGCGCAAGGAAAATAGCTGCCGTATGCCGAAGAAAATCCGGTTCATCTGCCTGCCGCCCAGGTACCCGGGCCAAATCCAGATTCTATAGTTGTCTCGAAATTGGCTTTGA
>CBDVBU010000129.1:0-8832 GCA_965372295.1 uncultured Phycisphaerae bacterium | reverse complement strand
AAAATACGGCAGCTAACAAAATCCCTTGCTTCTTCATGCTCATCTCCTTTAAAATCTTTTATTGAACTTCTTGTCGCCTACTTACAAAAACCTTACTTTCAATACTAATATAATCACACCACCTATCCACCTCCTATAAAGATTATCGTATTAACACTATAAAACAATAGAAAAAAATGAATTTTTTTCTTACGTCATCAGTACTGATAAACGGCAAAAACGGCCTATATTGTCGGAACTGATCCTTGCAAATTAACCTTCGACAGTTCAACATAATCGGCATATAATGTACCGGATGGATCAAAGTAATGCCAATAATACTCTCTTTAGTGGGGCGGAAAAGGCCAACATAGCTTCAGCGGCGCCTCTCGCGGTCCGGATGCGACCGAGAAAACTCGGTGAGTTTATCGGACAAAGACACTTTCTTGGGCCCGATAAACTGCTTACAAGGATGCTCGATGCCGACAGGCTTAGCAGCCTGATATTTTACGGCCCGCCCGGTGTCGGCAAGACTTCGCTGGCGGCAGTGATTGCAAATTACACAAAAGCTAAATTCTACTATCTCAGCGCCCCGGCGGCCAGCGTCAAAGATATCCGCCAGATAATCAAGCTGGCCCGTGACAGGCTTGCAGCCAAGCGAGCAAGAACCGTGCTTTTCATTGATGAGATTCATCGTTTCAACCGTGCCCAGCAAGATGTCCTGCTGGATGATGTCGAATCGGGAGTTCTGATTCTCATCGGCGCCACTACCGAAAACCCGTTTTTTTCGGTCAATTCGCCTCTGATCTCCCGCAGCACAGTCTTTCATTTCGAGCCGCTTGGCCAGGAGGATGTTTTACAATTACTCAAAACAGCGATTAATGACACTGAACGGGGGCTTGGCAAATTCGATATCGAGGCGGAAGATAAGGCATTGAAATTTCTTGCAGGAATTTGCGATGGTGATGCCAGAAAGGCCCTGACGGCCCTTGAGGTGGGCGTCTTATCACAGGCCGCCCGAGGGCACGGGGGCCGGACTATGCGGGATGAGGGAAGTGTGGAAACCACGCGGGCAAAAATAAAATTTAATCTCGACGTTGCGAAGGAGTCGATACAACAGAAAACGATTGATTATGACGGCACGGGCGATACGCACTATGATTTGGCAAGCGCCCTGCAGAAGAGCATGCGCGGTTCAGATCCCGATGCCACCGTTTATTGGCTCGCCCGGATGTTAGCGGGCGGTGAGGATACGCGTTTTATTGCCCGTCGGATAGCTATTTGTGCGGCGGAAGACGTGGGTAACGCCGATCCAATGGCAACCGTTTTGGCTGCCGCAGCCGTCCAGATATCTGAGTTTGTGGGTCTGCCGGAAGCCCAATTGGCGCTGGCGCAGGCAGCGATATATATCGCCTGCGCCCCGAAGTCAAACGCTTCGGCTTCTGCTATTTGGCAGGCGATGGCCGACGTAAAACAGCAGCCGACCCAACGCGTGCCGATACATTTGAAAGATAGTCATTATCCGGCTGCGAAAAAAGCCGGCTTTGGAGCTGATTACAAGTACCCGCACAATAGCGAGGATGGCTTCGTGCCGCAGGAATATCTTCCGGCAGCAATTAAGAAGGAATATTACATGCCGAAAGAGCGCGGTTATGAAAAAAATATGAAGCGTTATTTACAAAAGCTTCAAACATTGATACAAAATAGTAAATAGTGGCACGGCCATCTTGGCCGTGTTTTCACGGGCTGGAAGCTCGTGCCACAGTGCCGTAGAGTAAGGATAGGTAGTATGGATAAGGCCGAGTTGCGCCACAAGTTAATGGATTGCCTGCTCGCTATACCCTCGGAGCAGAGGAGTGAAAAAAGCCGAAAAGCATGTCGGAATTTGGTCTCGACAGCAGAATTCCAGGGTGCATCAACGATAATGATGTTCCTGTCCCTTCCGCACGAAGTGGACACTTCCGAGGCCATACTCCACGCTTGGCAGCTCGGCAAGGCCGTTGCCGTGCCGAAGATTTCCTGGCAGCAAAGACATATGATACCAGTCCAGATAAACTCGCTGGAAACGGGTTTTTCGACCGGTGCTTCCGGCCTGCGGAATCCGATATCGGGTTTGCCGGTCCCGTTCGGAGAGATCGATCTGGTTGTTACGCCGGCTTTAGGATTCGATAAAAAGGGCAATCGGCTCGGCAGGGGCGGTTCTTACTACGACAGGTTTTTCGCCAACGAAAAACTTAAGGCTGCCAGATGCGGCTTTGGATTTACAGAGCAGATTATCGAGTCAATACCGGTTATGGAGCACGATGAACCGGTCGATATTATAGTAACCGATGAAGAAATAATTTATTTCGATAATCAGAAAGGAGATTAAGATGGCCCGTCATCCTTTTGGCCCGCGAGCCGGGCGAAGAACCCGAAACCGGACTTATACTATTCTACTGGCCGTGCTCGTTATTTGTGTAGCAATTGCTTTTTATTACGGTCCTTTCGGCAAGAATGAGGCCGAAACTATTGATATGACCCCCACAGGCGATACGAATACCGATACTATGTCGCCCGATGAATCCAGGACGCCTTATGAACCAGAGGTTCCCGAAGAATCCGAGCAGAACGAATTGACTGCGTCTGTGCCGCCGGTAGAGGTTCGGACGGAACCGGAATTGCCGGTAATTGCCCCGGAACCGGCACCCGGGCCAACCGTCGAGCCTAATCCCGAGGCCGCCGCACTAATCGCCGAAGCTGCGGCACTGCTCAGCGACAATCCCAGCAAAATTGTAGATGCACGTGACAAGTTGAACCAGACGCTGCGAATGCCAATGAGTCCCCAGCAGCGTTCTTCCGTGAAGAACCAGCTCTCCGAACTGTCCAATCAATGGCTGTTCAGCAGAACAGTCTTGCCTGATGATCCGCTTTGTGAGAGTTATCAGGTCAGGTCGGGCGATCGTCTTGAAACTATCGGCGATAAATACAAGGTGCCGTATGAGATTCTTATGACGATTAACAAAATTAGTCGCCCTGAAACGCTGCAAGCAGGAGTAGCGATAAAAGTCATTAAAGGCCCATTCCATGCGAAGGTTTATCTTTCCACCTTTACGATGGATGTTTATCTTCAGAATACGTTCATTCGGAGTTATCGCGTTGGCCTTGGCAAGCCCGGCATGGAAACACCGACTGGGCTTTGGCGCGTTAAATCAGACGGCAAGCTGGTAAAGCCGCCGTGGACGAATCCTATCGACAATAAAACATATCATCCTGAAGACCCTGATTATCCTTTAGGTTCGAGGTGGATCGGGCTGGAAGGTCTATCGGGAGCCGCCAAAAACAGGATGGGCTTCGCCATCCACGGCACAAAGGACCCCGAACAAATCGGCACGGCAGGTTCACAAGGATGTATTCGCATGCACAACGGCAACGTTATATTGGTCTATAACATGCTGTACCCGGGTCTTTCGCAGGTGGAAATCGTTGACTAAGATTCTGTATCGCATCAACTTTTCCGATAGAGCGTGTATCTGAACCTGGTCGTCGGATCAAGACAGTAAATCTCACGGCACTGCAGGAAATCGCTGCCCCTCCAGCCAAATTTCATTGCAAAATCGATCAATTGCAGATAACCTACATACAGATTTTCAAGCGTGGTTAGGCTATAATGAGCCAATTGTTCGCTGAATTTCAGCTACTCGAAAGGAAATGTGAGAAATGGATTCAAATCGCGTCGAAAAGTGGTCTTTTCAAAACATTAAGTGGTTCTCGCTCATGCTGTGTACAGTCTTGCTCGTCTGCTCGTCTATACATGCGGACTGGAAGCCGGCCAAGGGTCCGCTGATGACACGATGGGCCAGGCGGATCTCGCCGAAAAACGCCCACCGTGAATATCCGCGGCCGCAAATGGTTCGCAAGAGCTGGCAGAACCTCAATGGGCTGTGGGATTACGCCATAGTACACAAGAACCAGCCGCAGCCGGATACGTTCGATGGACGAATTCTTGTGCCGTTTCCAGTCGAGTCGGCTTTGTCGGGCGTGATGAAGCCGGTCGGCGAGGAGAGTCGTCTGTGGTATCGGCGGACGTTTCGCATCCCCCGGACGTGGAAGGGTCGATGCGTGCTGCTGCATTTTGGTGCCGTGGATTGGGATACAACTGTGTGGGTCAATGGCACGCAGGTCGGAACGCACCAAGGCGGCTATGACCCATTCTCTTTCAATATCACCAATGCGCTGAAGAAAACCGGAGAGCAGGAGATTGTCGTTAGTGTATGGGACCCGACTAACGCCGGCACCCAGCCGCGGGGCAAGCAGGTCAGCAAGCCACAAAGAATCTGGTACACCGCGGTGACGGGAATCTGGCAGACCGCCTGGCTCGAACCGGTACCTGAGGCATACATCAAGTCTATCAAGATAGTTCCTGATATTGACAGCAAATCTGTACGTATCACTGCCGATTGTCCCGACCCAGCCGGCTACAGCGTTGAAGTCGAGGCAAAGGATGGGTGGTTCACGAAAGCCGAAAACAAAGGCAACGCCGGTGAGGAAATTGTCTTAAACATAAAAAAGCCAAAGCTCTGGTCGCCTGATTCGCCGTTTCTGTACGACCTGAAGGTGACACTCAAGGACGGTAAAGGAAAAAAGGTCGATACGGTGGGCAGCTACTTCGGCATGAGAAAGATCGAAATCAGAAAGGACAAAAAAGGCATAAATCGCCTGTTCCTCAATAATGAGTCGCTGTTCCAGTTCGGCCCGCTGGACCAGGGCTGGTGGCCCGATGGGCTATACACCGCCCCGTCGGACGCCGCCCTGTGCTACGATATAGAGGTCCTGAAAAAGCTGGGTTGTAATATGCTGCGAAAGCATGTCAAGATTGAGCCGGCACGGCTGTACTACTGGTGCGATAAATTGGGGCTGATGGTCTGGCAGGATATGCCCAGCGGCGACAAGTATATTCACGGCAACGACCCGGATATCCAGCGTTCGCCTGAATCCGCCCGGCAGTTCGAGGCGGAGCTAAAGGCGATGATTACCACCTTTTACAATCATCCGAGTATAATTATGTGGGTTCCCTACAACGAAGGCTGGGGACAGTGGGACACACCGCGGATTGTCGATATGATTAAGAAGCTCGATCCGACCCGGCTGGTTAATAACGCCAGCGGCTGGTCCGACCGCGGCGTCGGTGACGTACACGATATTCACAGCTATCCCGGCCCGGCTATCCCACCGACTGAGGAAAACCGTGCCGCAGTGCTCGGCGAGTTCGGTGGGCTTGGTCTGCCCGTCAAAGGACATACATGGCAGGATGAAAAGAACTGGGGCTACCGCAGCTACAAAACACCCGAGGAGCTGACCGATGCGTACGTGGCACTGATTGATAATCTCCGTTCGCTCATCGGCGATGGCCTCTGCGCCGCAGTCTATACGCAGACGACCGACGTGGAGATCGAGATCAACGGGTGGATGACCTACGACCGGGCGATGATTAAGATGGACGCGAAAAAGGCCGCCGCGGCCAACAAGCGTTTATATCTGCCGGCGCCCGTCCTCAAGACAATTGTCCCGACCTCAAAAAAGCAGCCTCAGAGCTGGCAATATACGACGAGCGAACCGGGTGACGGCTGGCAACAGGCCGATTTCGACGATTCAAACTGGCAGAAGGGGCAGGGCGGTTTCGGCACTAAAGGAACACCCGGCACGATTGTGCGCACCGAATGGAAGAACTCGGACATCTGGGTGCGGCGAACGTTCGAGCTGGAGGATACCAAACTCAGCCAGCCACAACTTTCAATCCACCACGATGAGGATGCTGAGGTCTATATTAACGGCCGGCTTATGGCGAAACTGGAAGGCTACACGTCGAGCTACGTCCGAGTAATCCTGGATGAAAATGCGCAGAAGGCTTTGAAAATCGGCACAAACTGCATGGCCATCCACTGCCACCAAACATCTGGCGGCCAGTACATCGACGCCGGCCTCGTCGACGTGATAGAGCAGCAGGGCAAATAAACAACACACGGAGCTACGTTCGGGGTGACAATATGAATCGACGGGAATTTGTGAAGTTCGTCGCTGCCGGGGCGGCGGCGTTATTAGATCATGGGCAGGTCGGAGCTCGTTCGAGGGCGGCAGACAAGCCCAACATTATTTTGATAATGGCCGACGATCTTGGATATGGTGACATCGGCTGCTACGGCAGCACGAAAATCAGCACACCTAATATCGACGCGCTGGCTAAGGGCGGCATGAAGTTCACGGATTATCATTCCAACTGTCCCGTATGCAGCCCGACGCGGGCGGCCCTGCTGACCGGGCGCTACCAGCAGCGCTGCGGCATCGAAGGCGTCGTAACAGCCGCGAAACATCGCCATACAGGGATGGCTCTGGAGGAAGTAACTTTTTCTGAGGTTCTCAAAAAGCACAGCTACGCAACGGGCATTTTCGGCAAGTGGCACGTAGGTTACAGCGCAGAATTCAACCCGGCCAGGCAGGGATTCGACGAGTTCATCGGCTATGTCAGTGGCAATGTCGATTTTCACTCGCACATCGACCAGGCGGGCTTCGACGACTGGTGGAAGAATCTTGAGAAAGTCCCCGAAGAAGGCTACTGCACCGACCTTATAACAAAGCACGGCATTGATTTCATCGAACGGCATAAGGACGAACCTTTCTGTCTGTATCTGCCGCACGAGGCGCCGCACTATCCGTACCAGGGCAGGAACGATCCGCCGGAGCGTCTTCCCGGCGGCAAAAAGGGCAAGAAAGTCAGAGGAAAGGAAATTGCCCGCGCATACAAAGAAATGGTCGAGGTCATGGACGAAGGTATCGGAAAAATTGTTGAGATGGTTAGACGCCTGGGCCTGGAGCGTAAAACATTTATCTTTTTCTGCTCCGACAACGGGGCGACTAAAAACGGCTCCAACGGCGCGCTGGCAGGTTACAAGGGCAACCTATGGGAAGGCGGCCACCGCGTCCCGGCAGTCGCCTACTGGCCCGGCAGGATAAAGCCCGGCACGGTGACAAGCCAAACCACGCTGGGGATGGATATGTTTCCAACGATGGCCTCAATCGCCGGGGCCAAACTTCCGGCAGGACTTAACCTCGACGGCGTCGATCTGCTCGGAATGTTGACGAAAGACAGGAAGCTGCCCGAACGCACGTTGTTCTGGCGCTATAGAAAAGAAAGAGCGGTCCGCAAAGGCCCGTGGAAGCTGCTGGTTCAGGGTGACAATGTGAAACTTTATAATCTCGATGAGGACCTTGGCGAAAAGAAGAACCTTGCCAGGGCGAAGCCGGGGATAGTCAAGATGCTTCAGAGCAAACTTATGGCCTGGGAGCAGGAAGTGTCGCGGGCATCTTGCCCGCGATCCGAGGGCGGGACGCCC
Source organism: uncultured Phycisphaerae bacterium (assembly GCA_965372295.1). Taxonomy (GTDB): domain Bacteria; phylum Planctomycetota; class Phycisphaerae; order Sedimentisphaerales; family Anaerobacaceae; genus JAFGPJ01. The sequence goes on along the minus strand of CBDVBU010000129.1, from coordinate 1,483 downwards.
TCGACACACGTTGGAGGCAAGTATTATGAAAGTTAAATCGATTAGCCGGCGTGACTTTATGAAGGCTTGTGCCGCGGGCGCATCGGCCCTTGCCGGCTCGGCACTGATTTCGCAGCGAACATCGGCAGGCCAGAACAATAGGCCCAACGTTGTTCTCATTGTTAGTGACGACCACGGACTTGAAACCCTCGGCTGCTACGGCAACCCGGTCATTAAGACGCCGAACCTGGATACCCTTGCCGCCGAGGGCGTGCGCTTTACAAACGCATTCTGCACGACGGCAAGTTGCAGCGCCAGCCGGTCAGTGATCTTATCCGGCATGTACAATCACGCCAACGGCCAGTACGGACACCAGCACAGCTATCACCATTTTATCTCCTTCGAGAATATCAAGACTCTGCCGGTCCTGCTGACCGAAGCCGGATATAGAACTGGGCGAATCGGCAAGTACCATGTTGCGCCCGAGGATGTTTACAAATTCGATGTCGCTCTGCCGGGCAACAGCCGCAGCCCCGTCCGGATGGCGCAGAACTGCCGGGACTTCGTCGGCGCAAGTGACGGCAAGCCGTTCTTCCTGTACTTCTGCATGAGCGATCCGCACCGCGGGGGCGGCGTTGCGGACGAGCTGCCCGGCAAGCCCGACCGTTTCGGCAACAAAGCCAAAGGAGGCTATCCCGGCGTAAAAGAAGTAAAGTACGATCCCAAGGACGTGATCGTACCGCCCTTCCTGCCCGATACGCCGGAATGCCGCGCCGAACTGGCACAATATTACCAGTCCGTCTCACGCGTCGACCAGGGCGTGGGCAAACTGCTTGAAGTCCTCAAGCAAACCGGCAAATATGAAAATACCGTAATCATCTACATCTCCGATAACGGCGTCGCTTTCCCGGGAGCGAAAACGACACTGTACGAGCCGGGGATGAACCTGCCCTGCATCGTACGACAGCCCAGGCAAAGAAAAAAGGGCTTTGCATGTGATGCGCTGATTAACTTTGCAGACCTGGCGCCAACGATTGCCGATTTCGCCGGTGCGTTGTCCGGCAACAATTCCTTTCAGGGCAAGTCTTTCAAATCCGTGCTCGAACAGGAGCACCCTAAGGGCTGGGACGTAACCTACGCCTCGCACACATTCCACGAGATTACGATGTATTATCCCATGCGTGTCGTCCGGCAGCGCAGGTACAAGCTGATCTGGAACATCGCTCACGGGCTTGATTATCCGTTCGCCAGCGATTTGTGGGCCGCCTCGACCTGGCAGGCGACGATTAAGGCCGGCAGCAAATACTACGGCAAACGCACCGTCGAGGCCTACCTGCATCGGCCGAAATTCGAACTCTACGATCTGGAAAACGATCCACACGAGGTAAAAAACCTGGCCGACGATCCAAAGCACGAAAAGGTGCTTACAGAACTCAAAACAAAGCTAAAAGCCTTTCAGAAACGAACAAAAGACCCCTGGCTGCTGAAATGGGAATATGAATGA
>CBDVBU010000128.1:0-8926 GCA_965372295.1 uncultured Phycisphaerae bacterium | reverse complement strand
ATATGCGGCTTACTAAGCCTGTTAGAGGAGAGATTGCCACGGCCCTTCGGGCCTCGCAATGACGTGCCGCGTGGTTTTCTCCAAGGGATGCCGGGAAGTTGTTGCCAAGATCATACTGGCATATAAGAATATTTTGTAATATAGTTCATTGTGGTGATGTCACTGCAGGACTCAATGGGCAGTTTCTATGGACGAACAGAACAACAGTCAAGAGAAAGCCCGTGGCGAGGGCATCTTGCCCTTGTTTTCTACCGTTGGCAAGATGCCAACGGGACGCGAGGCCGAGACGGCCTCGCCACGCGGATTCTCCCGAAAAAAGATATTGCTTATAAACGGCCTTGCCGTCGGCGTTGCGATTATATGCTTTGTTGTCATCGCTATATGGCTTCCGCTTGAGGGGCCGTTCTTCGATGCCCCGCTCAGGAGCCTCTTGACGGGACTCGGCCTGCTGGGCCTGGCCTGTCCACCTTTTACTGTAGGATTCATGCTCCAGAAGAAAGCCGCCGCCTCGCCGTATTTCGAAGAGGCGTTCATACGGACAGGATTTCATATTATCGGATTCGTATGCTTTATCTTAGGCTTAATCTGTGTCGGCCTTGGCATCTACGCTCTTATTATGCGTATGCTTGGCAGAGGGTAGCCATTTGTCGAATGGCATTGGGCTACCTTGGAACTATTTTGAAAGCAACGTCGTTTCCGATATGAAGTGCATGGCCACGGGTCGTTTTCAACTCCGGTATCGTGCAGGTCAGCTTGCCGTCACGGCACTCGACGGTCTGCGGATCCATGTACCTGCCTCGCCAGGTCCTGTACAGGCGAAGCTCGTACTCGCCGTTTGGCAGCCCGGAAATAGTAAATGATTCGTTCGCAACACTGGTCCGCGGGTTGACGACCCAGCCGATAACAAAATTGCCGGCCCGCATCGCCCAGGCATCGCAGTTGGGCGCCGTGATTTCGGCAGGCTCGAAATCCTTATCCGCAAAATCTATTTTCGATACGAATTGCGAAAAATAAAGCATCTGGTTGGTGACGACACTATCGTTTAGCCACGATGAATACGACCACCAGAACGGCGTCGCGCATGAGCCGTTCATCAGACTGACCCAGAGGGCATTATGATACATGGCAAGATAACCCGGCATACCCGGCTCATAATACGTATGGTCCCAGCCGCACTCGCCGATGATTGCGGGTTTGTGGAAACCATTCCAGAGGTTCTGCGTCTGGACCGCGTAATTGCGGTAGCTATACTGAATCGGGCTTTCATCGTTAGGCCCAAGCTTGCCGCTTTTCGGCATCGGATGTCCCTGGGCCTCGTAAATTTCCCGCCCGGCGATATCGAATATTTCGTATCCCTCCGGCCACCACTGGCCGATCCCGCCGCTCTGAGTGCCGGTTGTCGGACGGCCGTAAGGATCGTATTTGTTGAAATACTCATCCACCTTCCGGCACCACTGCTCGGCAACGGCGTGATCGCCCTGGGTCCAGCCTTCGGTACCGTTAATCTCATCGACGACGAACCAGAGGAACAACGCCCTGCTGTATCCCCACCTTGCTATCATGTATCGATACAGCTTCTGCTGGTATTTCCATGCCTCTTCATTTCCGAAGAAATCTTTGGCACTGCTGACAAGAACGTATGGATTATTCCTGTATCGTGCGTTTCCGCCGCCCCAGACGGCCATCGAAATGTAAGAATGAAACCAGATATTCCAGCTAATTTGGATGTCACGCTCCTCGCACCATTCGAAGAGCTGGTCCATTCGGCCGCAGCGGTTCTGGTCATAACGCCCAAGACCGGTTCCCATTGTTTCAAGCGGGGTCGGGAAAAAACTGATAAAATTCGCTCCCCGCTCTTTCAGATTATCGAGACCTTCTTCGGTTATTCTGCCCTGGTTGAACTGTTCGTAGCTGTCGTTATACCACAGCCCCACGCCGTAAAACGACGCCCCATCGTCATACCTGAGATAGCGTTGATTCGGGGCGATCTTTACGAATCCGTGATGCGAAGAATCTTCAGCGTCAAACGTGCCGGCCTTACTTTGTGCCGTGCCCTGCGAATCGGTGACTTTGACCACGTAACGCCACGTGCCCGTCTCGGTCGGGGAGAACCGCACCATCCAGAGACTGGCCCAGCTCTTCGGATTATAAAAACCCCAGACATTCCATTTCTTGCCGGAGGGCGAAGTGAACTCGGCGCTAAGATCGATTTGGTCCGGATCGAAGGGATTATTATACGCAGCTTTCAGATCGATCCTCAGTTCGAATTTTTCATAAAGGCCGACCTTCCGCGAATCCGCTCGAACCGACAAAATCGAAGGCGGTTCCGCTGCTGCAAGATTCACCATCACTACACAGATCAGACCGATAAGAATGATTGCAAAACGCTTCATTTTGAAAGTCATTGGAATGCCACCTTTCTATTCTCACATTACCTTATGTTCGGACTACTTTATCAACTCGCTAAGATACCTGAACGAACCGCCAAATGCAACTGTCTCGGCATTTTACCAAAATTCCTCTCTACAATTACGATAACAATTTTTACAAGCAGTCAATCTCGATTCTTGAGAAGGTTATCGTTACAATTTGGCCGGGTCCTGCTGGTAGAAATTTCTCAATTCATCGTACAAATCCGGATGAAGTTTTTGCAGCTCCTTCGGCTTTTCGAAAAAACATTCGGTAGCGACGGCAAAGAACTCGGCGGGATTCACGGCGCCATACTCATTCAGTAGAGTATCGCTGTTACGGCTAACGTCACGCCGAAGCTTCTCGTAGTCTTTCTCCAGGATGCGGGCCCAGGCGATATAAGTAGAATGGTCCTGGACGACCGGGGTACTGTCACCTTTGGCGCCGGAGCTGTCAAGCTGGTGCGCAAATTCGTGAAAGACAACGTTATGACCATCATGAATATCGGCGGCACTACGGCAGACATCGTCCCATGAGAGGACGACCGACCCGCGACGCCATGATTCGCCCAAACGAACATCCGGGCCTTCCACGACAACTCCGCCAACGAACTTCGGAACCCTCGGAGCTACATATGACCGGGGGTATACCAGAATCGAGTGTAGGCCGGGATAATAATCGGTTCGGCGGTGGAGCAGAAGCATACAGGCATGGGCCGCTATGGTGACTTTTATTTCATCGGTAATCTTCAGGCCGCCACAGCCCTCGAAACGTTTCTCGCCGATAAAGATTTGGATGTGACGCTGCAGCTCCTTTTGATCCGCCTCGGAAAGCAGCCTGTAGAACGGCACATTTCTTTCTATAATCGCCATCCACTCGTCATGAAACGGCTGAGAAGCCAGCCGATTTCGCCGTCTTTTTTTGAATCCGAACATATACTCTTTAGCCCGTCTGTAAATTCTTTTTGTTTTTATACCAGATTTACACGACAATCTGAACACGGATGTAAAAATTTGTAGCTACTGATATTTTTCCCCGGAAAAGTTCATGCCGGGTGTAACCTTTTTCACGCCGGCGCCACTATCCCGGTAGAAGAACCCAAATAAGGGACTAAGAAAAGCAGCGAAACGAAACATTAATGAAAGGAACCGAAAATGAAAAAGACAGGATTCAAAGCAGCGATCTTTGTTGTGCTGGTAATAACGGTTTTGGCCGGTCAGGCTATTGCCGGGCCGGGAGGAAGTGGTCGCGGTCGCGGCGGCGGACCCGAATGGGGGCGCGGAATGGCCGGCGGACCACGAATGGGTGCAAACCTCGAATCCGTACGACCGGACAGGTTCCGGGGACCAGTAGGCCCATACTGTCCATTCGACCAGGGTCCGTACCAAAACATCCGGGGCCGGCAAGGTAGAGGCCCAGGCGGATTCGGCCAGGGCTTCCAGGGCAGAGACGCCGCAATGCAAGGCAGAAGCGGTAGAGGCTACCAAGGCAGAGGCGCCGCAATGCAAGGCAGAGCCGGAAGAGACTTCCAAGGCAGAGGCGCCGCAATACAGGGCAGAGCCGGAAGAGGCTTCCAAGGCAGAGGCTTCCAGGGCAAAGATATCACTCCCCAGGGCTGGGGAATGAATGGAAGGCGAGGACAGTTTCGCCCGGAAGGTATAGGCAAGCCGGGCCCTGGTATGCAGCCTCGCCGGTTTGCACCGGGAGATACGGGCCGGCCAATGTCGCCCAGAGATAGAGGTTGGGCTCCGGGCTGGGGACAAGGTTGGAGGCCGGATCCGCAACCTGAAAAAGCACCGGACACCAATGCTCCTCAAGGCTGGAGAATGAATGGCAGGCAAGGACAGTTTCGACCCGGAGGTATAGGCAGGCCGGGCCAGGGCATACAGCCGCGCCGGTTTACGCCGGAAGATACGGACCGAACGAACCAGCCGACGCCGCCCAGAGGCAGAGATTGGGCTCCGGGCTGGGGACAAGGTTGGAGGCCGGATCCGCAACCAGAAAAACCGCAGGACGAATAATGCAGAGACTCTTAAACAATGAAATAGCCCGGCAGCCTTGCCGATATAACACAATGACAGAGCGAAGACCCCGCCGACAAACCATTGCTCGGCGGGGCTTTTTTGGCCGATCGAAGTCGGAACAGAAACCTGTAAATATTTGGGAATTTTATTGCTGAATCGCGTATGCTTTCGTATCCTTCACATATGGTTTTATCGAATCTTCCAGGCCGGATCGTAAGTCTCCGGGCCGAGCAGTTATTAGCTAAACTTGTTTACAGCCTCATGGACTCAGAATTCGTCGCAGAAGACCGACAACAAACGAACGCATCGCTTGCGGCGGAGCTTGAAGACGTCCGCCTGAGCTATCAGGGCGATTCAGACGCTTACACCCGGCTGATCAAACAGCACCAGTCGCACATCAGCCGGATTCTGTGGCGTTTCAGCCGGGATCGTCTCGTCCATGAGGAGCTTGTACAGGACGTTTTTGTCGAGGCATACCTGAGCCTCGGCAGCTACCGCAAAAAGGCGCCCTTCGGGCACTGGCTTTCGCGGATAGCCACTCGTATTGGCTATCGCTACTGGAAGCAGTCAGCACGCCGGCACGAGACGGAAAGTTTCTCATTAGCCGAATGGGACCAGTTGCCGGATAATTCGCCTGACGAAATGGACCCCGGCCAGGCCGCCGAGATGCTGCACCGACTGCTGGCGCAACTTCGCCCGCGCGACCGGCTGGTTTTGACTCTGCGGTACCTGGAAGGATGCGACGTGGCCGAAACCGCCCGCCGAACAGGCTGGACCAAGAGCATGGTGAAAGTCCAGTCGCTGCGGGCCAGAAAGAGATTGGAAAAGCTTTTCGCTCAGGCGGGAAAGGGGCTGAGAGGATGAAAAACGAAAGCTTATTCGAAGCATTATCCGCGCGGGCCCGCAGTGAGTCGCCACCATCGGTGGACGTTGCCGGCCGGGTCATAGCGATACTTAATGCCGAGCAAAATCGGATAGAACAATTAACAGAAAAGCCCCTACTGTGGCTGGCGGCGGCTTCGTCGGCACTTGCTGTGCCTGCAGTAGTGGTAGCTATCATGGTTTACAACGCCTCGACGGGACCTTTATACGAGATTTCACAAGCAATTGCATGGGTGGCGCAATGAGCCAAGAGACAACCAATAATCCAGGCGTTAGCAACATTAATAAAGCACACACCCGGCGGATGGTATTTTTCGGCCTTATCATCCTCACAGCCGGGATAGTAATCGGCGGCTCGTCCATGCTGATTTTCGCACCTAAGAAGCTCACGAGACCTCCACGTGCGCCCGAGTTTGCAAGCGGCAGGATGGTGGGCCAGTTGCATCGCGAGCTTCGCCTCTCGCCCGAACAGATCGAGAAGATCGAGCCGATCCTGAAAGAACATATGGAAATGCTGAACAATATTCGTATAGACGCTCGCGATCAAATTGGCGAAGCACTGGAGCAGATGAATAAACAGATATCGAGCATTCTGACCGAACGGCAGAAGCGAATGTGGGAAAAAAGGCTACATCTTCTCCAAAGTCCGCTTCGCGGCGGTCCAAGATGGGGCGAAGGTCCCGGCGGCGGCCGATTCCGCAGCAGGGGCGAGCAGGACCGTTTCCGCAGAGGCCCCGGCCCCGGAGGCCCGGGTCCCGGCCCGTTCGGACCTCGACGCCGGCCGGCTGGCCCGAATACGCCGCAAGACGGTATAAACAACGGCCCGGCAGAACCTTTCGAGGAACCGCCGAAATAAGATTTGTGAGTGCATCCATCATCTGAAATTGGCTTTGTTTTTTCGTGCCCCGCAGGGCGGTTTATTGCCATAACTTCCTTTCATACAATCTTTTGCGTCATTTTCGCTTGCCGACAAATTGGCTTTGTTTTTTCAAATTGGCTCATAGCCACAAAAGCACTAAGGCACAAAGTAGCAGAGATACTGATGTCATTGCGAGGCCTGAAGGGCCGTGGCAATCTCTTGCACCATAAGCAAAAAGCCCTTATTCCGTTTGAGATTGGCTTTGAATTGGCTTTGTTTTTCGCCGCCTTCAAAGCATAAAAATCTTCATAATCACCTTCCATATAAAACTTTGCGCCATTTTCACCTGCCAGCAAATTGGCTTTGTTTTTTCAAATTAACCACGAATGAACTCGAATAAACACTTCTGATTTCGATATTCAATCCCGATACCCTGTTTACCTGATATCCTACCTCCTGATCCCCTGATTTTCTGATTTACGCCTTTCATGTTATGTATCCTGTATCCTGTATTCTACATTCAATATTATAGTTATATGCATATCATAATTAACTGTTCGTTCGGCGTCAAGAATATTCCAAAAAAATCTCCGTGAGACGGCGTTCTTTGTGAGTATTGCGTATTGCGTGCTTTGGATAATCAAAAATCAGCTTGCTCCGATCAATTTATAATATTTATTTGTTAAACATAATTATTGAGTAAAAAAATGAATGTAATATGCGATTTTCAGCTAAAAATAGGGATATTATTTAGCATTTTATTTAACATTATTGGAGCATTTATGTAGTGAGCAATAGGATAAATGTGAAAGTCATATAAAAATATGAAAATAATGTCTTTATTATTGATTTTTAGCTTGACTGGAACAAATCTTATCTATATTTTTAAACTATTAAAATTATATTAAGATTAAATTTATATTAATAGGAGCGCGAATAATGAAGAAAGAAGCACAAGAAATTGCCGAGCAAATTAAGGGGCTTGTAGATCAACTGGTTTTTTTGTCTAGTGACAAGCCGTCTGGTAAAAAACCATCTAAGAAAGTAAAACTGTCAAAAAGCACAAAGGGTTGTTCAGGTGCATTATCAATACTTATAGAAGAAAGATTTTTTGATAAACCTAAGGACCTAACAGAAACAATGAACAGATTGGAGGAAATTGGTCGTTATTACCCGAAAACAAGTGTTTCCATGAACTTGTTGAATTTAACTAAGAGACGTACTTTTAGTCGTATCAAGAATAATAAAACAAAAAAGTGGCAATATGTTCTAAGGAGATAAATTCGATGGATCGAGAATTAAAGCAAATTATAAGTAGAATTGAAAAGCTTGAGAAAGCGGTATTTGGGAGTGGTAAGCTTAAAAAAATAGAAGAGAAAAGTAGCACGGCCCCTACTATTGATATTGATTTTTCACTCAATAACAGAGCATTTGTTAAAAGGTATGCTACTGGAAAAAGCGGTTCGAAAAAGTTTACTCTGTTAATAGCTTATCTTGCAGCTGGTAAAGTTGATAAAAATATCGAACTGAACGAAATAAGAACTCTTTGGAGAAAAATGTCAGCGAAAAATATGCTTGGCAAATTTAATATGTTTTACACGAGCGACGCGAAGACAAGAGGATGGGTTGATTCAAATAAACATGGCAGTTATTGCTTAACAAAGGAATGGAAGAAGGTTTTATGAACACAGAACGGCATGTGTTTTGACTAATTCAGCTCAAAGGTTTGTTGAATACAAAGTCTGTGAAAAGAAAGGAGTAGAGTAGTTAATGACGAGGGAGCTTTCAGAAAAGTTTAAAGCGTTGGACACATCTGATTTACCAAGTTTCGATAATTTCGAGAAGCCTCTTGAAAGGGGTTTATGGGTTCTATGGGTGGTAAAAGACAAGCTAAAAATAAGTAGATTGAAAGCTGATCAGATAGCTTACATCATAGTACACGCAATGGAGGTTAGTCTTAGTTCGAAGGCCATTACTAATGCATTCAATAGAGCAGAAGGGAAGATTCATACGTATAAAGAGTCAACAGGAACTTTCTACGAGATTATGAAGGCAGGGAAAGAACATTTGATTTCAGAGGCAGGTGAGGATTTTGTTAACATTTATTACTTTGAGCCAGGAAAAAGATATCAGAGTAAAAGCATTTTAGCGAACAATATATTAAGTGATATGAAAGGCGAATTGAAGATTGTAGATCCTTACTGTGATATAAGAACTTTAGATGTCTTATCAAGAGCAGATGCAAGAGATGTTAAATTTCTCACAAGATTGGAAAATTTATCAGAGCGAAAACAAGAGCGGTTTCAAAGAGAATTGCAAGATTTAAAGTCTGAATGTCCTGATATGGAGTTTAGAAACTATTCAAAATCGGAGATTCACGACAGGTACATAATCTCGCGCGATAAGCTTATTATTTTGGGATATAGCTTGAAAGACTTAGGTGCTAAAGAATCATTCGCTATCATATTAGACAAAAAGACGGCTAGTGACATATTCGATGCCCTGGTTGGAACTTTCAATAGAAGATGGAAGGTCGCGAGTCAATTATAAGATTTTAGAAATTAAAGAAAGTGATTGGCAGGAAATTAATTAGGTACGAAGGAGCTATTGAAAAAGTCCCTCGTTTAACAATTTCTGAGATTTAAGTAGAAAAGGGAAGCTAAAGACATATAAAACAGAAGAAAAAGAACTTCAATATATATTGCTTCAGTCGGAATTGGACATTTCCTGAATTTGAATTAGTATGTAGTTC
>CBDVBU010000127.1:0-8993 GCA_965372295.1 uncultured Phycisphaerae bacterium | reverse complement strand
GGCCCAGGTTCCGGTCTTTCCAGCTCGGATGGGCATGGACTGTCTGGCAGTCTTTTTGCATATAATTGGTGATACCCGGCCAGCTCCCCGGGACCTTGAAGTAGCCCCACTTCTCGCCGGGTACGGCGTTCGTTTCCTCGCCGGCCGGCTGCCAGCGCCACAGGCCGTTGATGCATATCCGCTCGCGCGTAGGCGTTGACCGGCGGTACGCTTTCTCAATGTCCCAGACGGCCCTAACTCCATCGCCTAATCGGACCGCAACGCCGTCCTGGCACACTCCCGGCACGACTAAAGCGGCGATACATGCGATGATGACGAACGATTGCTTTGGTAATAATCTCATTTCATTTACCTCTTTAAATTGCGTCTTATCGGTGGCACGAACCGACCGCCGGAAGAAAGCCGGCAAGCAATAGCAAGCGTAGTATGATGCGCATTACCATGTTCCTTTCATTACTTCTCTGGCCGGAAAGCGACAGGAATGATCATAGCACAACGGAATATATGGTTCAAAGAAAATCAGATACCGGCCCGAAACATACTGAGTATGAAGCTAATGCACACAAATATTTGAAAGGTTCTTGAATATCTGATAAAATCTCATCGTCTTCTTTTAAGAACCGTGGCTTCAACAGACATATTAACTGATATCTTCGGCAAAAGGCCGGCAACGAAATCGGTAAACAGGTTTAAGCTTGAATCAAGGAGAATTGACATGCGACTATCGAAACCCCTCAGTATTGCGATGTTATTCGGAATTATCGCGATCCACGCTCAAAGTTGTGCCGGCCAGACAAAGGCTGTGTCAAGGGCGTCCCGCCCTCGGATCGCGGGCAAGATGCCCGCGACACTCCCGCCTCCGGGGCAATGGCGTGCGCTCCATTTGCTCAACTATCGATCGGATGAGGCGCTCGAGGGCCTTGAAAAAGACATTCCGGGACTCGCCGGGATGGGAGTTAATGTATTGATACTCGAAGTCAACTATGGGTTCGACTTTAAATCACATCCAGAGCTGCGTATGGGCCAAAAGCCGATTACGCGTGACGGGGCGAGCAGGCTGGTCAAGACCTGCCGCGAGCATGGCATCCGGCTCATTCCCCAGTTCTCCTGTGTAGGGCATCAATCCTGGGCGAAACAAACCTTTCCGTTGCTCACGAAATATCCGGAACTGGATTTAACGCCGGGTGCTTTCCCTGAGAATGAAGGGATTTACTGCCGTGAATGGGACCCGCTCAATCCGAAGGTCTATGAGATCGTATTGCCTATGCTCGATGAGTTGATCGATGCGTTTGATGCCGATGCCATGCACGTGGGCATGGATGAGGTCTTTCTGATTGGCTCGGAACACTCGCCGTCCACAAAGGGCAAAGACCCAGCGAAGGTGTTTGCCAAAGCGGTGACCGATTTGCACGAGCATCTGGTCAAACGTCGCGGCGTGGAAATGCTGATGTGGGGCGACCGATTTATCGATAGTGAGGTTTATAAATATGGCAAATGGGAGGCCTCCATGAACGGAACGGCCCCGGCTGTGGACATGGTTCCTAAAGACATCATCATGTGCGACTGGCACTATGAGCCGCGGGATAGTTATCCGTCGGTGCCCATGTTTCTTCAAAAGGGCTTCCACGTACTGCCGGCCGGGTGGAAAAAGGTCGATGCCACTAAGGCGTTGATTCGATACAGCCGGGATCGGAAGCATCCGAAAATGCTGGGTCATCTTTTCACTACGTGGAGCGGCCCTAAAAAATGGAGCGAATTTCCGCCTCTTGTCGAGGGGCTGAAGCTACTCAAGCAGGCAGAGAAAAATCGAAATAAACCATAGCCGCGGCCTGTTGATTCCATTGATGATCTTTATCAAATCAGCACGACGCCGGAACTGTTACCATTTGCCTTGCAAATTCATTAGCGATGCGTCTTGTTTAACCACAGTACCCAGTCGTGTTTGTCCGGGGCAGTGAAACTGACAACATTGCCGCCTTTAACTAAGCCGTCGTCGGCATCAGTAATTTCTCCTGTGCCGGGATCGAACCATTTTGCCGCGAAACGGCCGGAGGCAGTGGACAGATCGAGTTGAAAACTTCCGACATCGACGGCGTAGATCAGGAAGGTGCGATTTGCGTCGGCCAGACACCACGCCGGCTTGTCCGACTTGACGAGTTTGTCGTTGGCCGAGACGTGCGGTAGAATTGTCGCCAGATGCTTGCGGATGAACCTGTAGGTCGGCTGGATATCCTGACAGAGTTCAGGCGAGATATAGGTTGGCGGGTCTTGCTTTTCGGGATAGGACATCTGGCCGACAAACATCGAACCGCCCGCCATCAGCATGACCCACGCCTGCTGTCGAGTTGCTGGGAGCTGATGCAGGATCGCCTTTTTGGGATACCGGTCGCGGTACTCGCGTATCTGGCGGTAAACCTGCCCGGTGGTTGTCGTCTCGATCCGGCCCATGCCCCGATTAGTGTAGTGCTGTGTTTGAGCGCGGACTGTCGCAAGCCACCTGGGATTGAACGCACCGGTGAACCTCGCCGGAATTTGCCGCCCGCCTTCGGGAGCAAACAACGTTCCATCCGGCCTGTACCAGAAGTAACGCAGATCAATCGTGCTGACAGCGGCCGCTCGCTCCGGATCACCGAGAATCGCATCCAGGACATCCTTCGTTGCCGACAAACCGACGTGTACCTGCCGGTGAGTTTCACGTTCCCACTGGCGGATCGTGTCGAGCCAGAATTGCATGAATAACAACGGTCCTGTGTATTCCTCGCTGCACAGGAAGACGACATTCGTGTTCTCGCCCAGCACGTCGAGGCATTTATGGATATACGCTCGATGCAATTTCCGGCGGAGCGGATGCGACACATCATAAAAAGCGCCGGCCGCGGGAATGTGATCGGGCATCGCGGTGTCCTGAATGCAGTTCGCGGGTCGCCACGGGAAATCGACATAATGCGCCTGCTGCTCCAGCAACGCATGTTGCATGTAGAAATTATGGAACAGGATCGTTCCTTTGCGATCACAGAGATCGGCGAACTGCTTCAGCCGGTCGAAATACCAATCGTTGTATTTCGTCAGGTCATACCTGGAGAGGCCGTCCCACGCCGTTCCTCGACCGCTGCGCGCCCACGGCTGTTCCAGAAATGGAGGCTCAATCTTGTCGTCGGTTCGCCTGGCCGTGTCATGTTTGTCGCGCCGCCGGTCGTACCACAGCCCGAAGTTATGCTCGAAGCCCGGATAACCAAACCGCAGCATGGCGTCAGTGAGCTTGTCGAGATCTTCAGTTCGATTCGGCCCGATTTGGCCGGGAGCGTTGCGCGTGATATTCGCCCGTTGCCCGGCTCGCCACCAGCCGTTGTGTTGAGCGTATCCCCAGATAGCTCTGCCGTTGTGGACGTACCAGCCGTTTTGGACGCCCAGCCCCGGCCGTCGTTCCCCAGCACCTGCTCCGAAAGGAAGAGACAGAAATAGACCGGCAAAAAGCATGCTCCAAGTGTGTCTTTGTGTCATCATATTATGTTGCTCCAGGTAATCTTCCGTGACGGATGCCATCACCGTTCGAACTGTCCCACCGCGATCACCCAATCCGAGGTGTAGCCAAAATCAATCGTCCGCCAACCCGCGGAAATGCTGCCCTTACTGATTTCGCTGTATTCATTCTTGGCATCCACCACGATTACCTGCCGGGAGCCGGGCATACTGCCGAGGTTAATCTTGACTCTGCTGTCATTCTCTACAAAAAATACGAAATTCTTATAATCCTTTGTACGCAGGCAATACCCGGTGCCGTTGCGGACGCGGCCCGTATCGACTACCATATCGAACATAAAGCGGTCTTTCGCCCAGAAATCCCTGAAGCAGCGGAAGGCGCGTTTCAGACTGTCCGGATGATACCCACAGCCACAGTTCTGGCTGAAAGGGCCGTAGTCGTTAAATCTTACGGAAAAATGCCCGAAAAAACCGCCCATGCCCCCGGCCATTTGTTCCCGCCAAATCAATCTTCTGCTGCCGTCTTCATTTAACCGCGCCTGCTCCGTTCTGCTCAATTTCACCGGCCAGCAGGGATAGCCGTCGCTCATGCCGTACTGGTCCGGACCGTCACCTGGCTCCTGGCACGAGCCTGGCTCAACATATTTAAACCTGTTATATGTGTGCCGCTCTTCGTAAAGATGGGGTTTCGATCTGTCGCTGTCAACGTCATTTCTTATTTCCTCATATCCCGAAGGACCGTTCCTGGTAGTGGTCAATTCATAGCTGCCGCTGAATCCGGCGTAGGAATTGATAGCAAAGGCACTGTTTTTCCAGCCCCGGGCGCAAAGCATATGATTCCAGCCCATCCGGTCATTCAGGTATTTCGCCCACTGGCTTGTAATCGATTCGGGATTCGGGAGTTCCAGGGTATCAAAGCCGAAGTTCATGCACCAGCCGGGCAGTGGTCCGAGCCTGGCCGCCGTATAACGCATCAGGCGCTTATGGGCATTCCCCAGCACGCCGCCGGGCAGGAGGTTTGGAATTTGCTTACGGCCTTGATCGCCCCAGGCCCAGATGTGGGTGCGTCCGCCTCGCTGGTGCGCATATGTGATTGCATATTCGAGGGCATCGAATACGTCCGGATCGGGTGCGGCAAGGTCAGCCGAACTGACCATATTTCTGTCTAAAGCGCCTTGTTTAAACCAGGAATAAAACATGGCGACAAAATAGATGTTAAAGCCGTTATCGACCGTATCATTCCAGTAGTCATCGATCAGGTGCTTTCTGTTCGTGGGATCATCCCAAACGCGGGTTGAATGGTTATACTGCTGCTCGTAGTCCTGCTGGTTCATGTATACCTGGTACACATATGGCTTCAAGTCCGCCTCGTCACGGCCCATAATCGCAAACTTGTTTCCCACGTGAGTCAAAAAGCCTTTGATCTTCGGGTCCGGATTAGGCTTGACTGTCACTTGCCCCTTATAACCATTCAGTTCCGGGTCGCGGCTGGCTGTGGTGAAGGTCCATCGACCGGTTCTGGTACCCGTAAAACGGAATTTCCAGGTGTTCGAGCCGTCATAGAACATTTCGGTGGTGTGGGCCGAACCGGTATTTGTATGGGTGAAAGTGACCGTGGCGACAACATCATATTCGTTACCACTCCAGGATGGATTACCGACGGACCATTCTTCGTATTCCCACATAGTGGCGGGCCTTGTGGTAAAGCTCTTTTTGTCTTTGCCGCCGCCATACGCTAAGGCGCCCATCAACAACAATACCATAAAGACGGCTGACGGCCATGTGTTACTCGATTCCGATGTTCTCATAATAAGATCACTTTCATCAATCCGGGATTTCTCATCCCGGCGCGCCGGGACTTCACTGAAACACTCCTGCATACGACAAGCCCCATAGTACCAGAACTTCATCTCAATTTCAAAAATCTTCCGGCAGGTTCGACATACCGTGCCGCAAAAAAGCCAAGCACTTGCGTTAAAGAACCCGCTTTTTCTCTTGCACCCTTTTGTACTAATGCGTAAAGTTAGCTTTCCTGGTTTCATAGCTGTCAACTAAAACCATAACATAGGAGAAAAAATGATGAAGACCAAAACCATTCAACGACGCGAGTTTCTGAAATCCACTGCTGCCGCCGGAGTAGGATTGATTATCTTACCGAGCGGCACACTCTCCGGCGCCAACGCGCCCAGCAACAAGCTTAATGTCGCCATGATCGGTACGTGGGGCAGGGCCGATGCCCATTTCGGCGCGATCTCCAGTGAGAACGTCGTGGCCCTGTGCGACGTGGACGAGGACCACATCGCCCACGCCGCCAAGAGATTTCCTAAAGCCAAACGCTACGTTGACTGGCGCAAATGCATCGAACAGAAGGACCTGGACGCCGTGATCTGCTGCACTACGGATCACACGCACGGCTTCATCTCCAACTGGGCGCTGAACCGCGACCTGCACTGTTATATGGAGAAGCCGCTGGGCCACACGGTTGAGGAATCACGTATAGTCCGAGCAAACTATCTCAAGAAAAAGCACAAACTTGCCACGCAGGTGGGCACGCAGCGCCACGCCAAGCCGAACTTCGAGCGTGTGCGCGAGCTGGTGAAAGACGGAGCGATCGGCGAGTTGACCGATGCGTACGCATGGGGCAACCGCCAGCTTCGCAGGCCCGGCTACCCGCCGGCCAAGGGCACGACGCCGAAGACGCTCCACTACGACCTGTGGATTGGCCCGTCACCGTTCCATCCTTACAATCCGGATTATTTCAAAGGCGGCTCCGGCATGAATTGCCTGTCGTGGAACATGTACTGGGACTTCGGCACCGGCCAGGTTGGCGACATGGGCAGCCATACGATCGACCTTGTGTGGAACGCGATTGATGCGGGTCTTCCGACGACGGCCGAGGGCGAAGGCGAGAAATTCAATCCTGAAGTTACACCCGTCGAATTGCACACTGCTTTCGATATCCCGGCGAACGACTGGCGCGGGCCTGTTCGCGTCCACTGGTACCAGGGCGGCATGATGCCGAGATCGCCGAAGGGTTACGTCGATCTGAACAAGATCGGACACGGTGCGATGTTCAAGGGTACCAAGGGTTATGTTATCTGTGATTTCGATTCGCGGATCCTGCTGCCGTTCGGCGACGATGCGGACCTTACGTATTACAACCGGCGGACGAAAGACCAGGTCATTCCGCCGCTGGGTCACTTCCAGAGAGAATGGGTCGAGGCTTGTAAGGGCGACCTGAAGACCAGTTGTGATTTCGATTATAGCGGCACGGCGATCGAGATGATGCACCTGGGTCTCGTTGCCTACCGCGTCGGCAAGAAACTCGATTATGACAGCGCCCGCGGCCGCGTCACCAACAGCGACGAGGCCAACGCTCTGCTGAGCCGCAAGTACCGCCCAGGCTGGATCCTTAACGGATAAGATCAAGGCTCGATGACATCTGAATTTGAATCGATTCGAAGTATTCTCTTGTATTTATCGCCTGATTTTATGATAATCAGGTGGATACAAGCTGCAAGAACAGGCAAGGAGAACACAGGTGTCTAATCGCCATAGTACAAAGATATTCTGTAAAAATCATCAGGCCGGAGTATGTCATTGCGAGCGTAGCGAAGCAATCTCATCCGCAATGATGCTTTTTTTTGCTTATGATGCAAGAGATTGCCACGGCCCTTCGGGCCTCGCAATGACAGTTTGTGGAGGTTTTCTACAAAACAATTCAAAGATTTGTTTCGTGATTACGGTTTTGACGGTGCTTGTTACTTTTCTGCCGGTCTTGAGAGGGCAGGATACAACGAACCCTTCGGCCGATTTCAGAGCGACTGTTGAGGCGGATTGGGATTCACAGGAAAAGCGCCTGGGCCGAGATGTTTCATCACCTAAGGCGATTGGCGCGATACTTTTCGCGGCCGAGCGATTACTTGCCGATCTTTCGCGGGGGCCGGATGCTCCCGAACTTGGCGCCGAGAAGGCGGCGCTAGCTAAGTTGAAGTCACGTACGGCAGACGTTGATGCGCTAACTGATTCGGGACGTGCCAAACTATATCGTGACATCCGCTGGGTGACGCGCAGTATCGTTCTGAAGAATCCTTTGATTGCGGGAAAACGCATTATCTTTATGAAGCGAAAGCGTTTTATCTGCCAGATGCTGCATGAGTATCTTGGTTACTATTATGACTACGAGGACATCGCCGGCGGAGGAATCTATCTGCTGGAGTGGCCCGGCGATTCGTTCGATTACCGGCATCTGACAAAAACCCCAACTGGCCGGGGCAATTATACCACGTTAGCTCTCTCTTATGACGCCGAGACGATCTATTTCGCCTTTGCCGAGCGGGCCGCACAGAAACCGGATTATTATTCCGACCAGCGCAAATGTTTCCACATCTACGCCATGAATGCCGACGGCAGTGACGTCAGGCAAGTCACCCATGGCCTTGACGACGACTTCGATCCATGTCCCTTGCCGGACGGCGGCCTGGCGTTCATGTCGTCGGCGCGCGGTGGCTTTACGCGGTGCAACAATCCATGGGAACCGCTGCCGGCCCATACCCTGCACCGGCTTGATCCGACCTTGAAACGCCGCCGCACCCTGTCGTTCCATGAGACCAGCGAGTGGCATCCCTCGGTGCTGCATGACGGGCGCATTGTATATATCCGTTGGGATTATGTGGACCGCTCGGCGGCAAACTTTCACGGGCTATGGATCACCAATCCGGACGGTACGGTTTCCATGGCACTGTTCGGCAATTACACCATGCGCATCAATGCTTGTTATCAGCCCAAGGCGATACCGAATTCTCACAAGCTCGTTTTTCTGGCCGGCGCCCATCATGCCGATGTGGGCGGCTCGCTTGTGGTGCTCGATCCGTATCGTATTGCCCTGGATCCGGACACGGGCCAGGACTGCTTCGATTCGATTGAGGTGTTGACTCCGGAAGTGTGTTTTCCCGAGGCTCCCGGCTGGCCCGGCAGCTATTTCCACAGCCCCTGGCCATTGTCGGAGAATTACTTCCTGGTGTCGTTTAGCTTCGATCCTTTGCCGGGAATGGGGCCCAGGGTCAAGCGTGACACCGAGACGGGGCTGTATTATTTCGACCGATTTGGGAATATGGAGTTACTGTACAGGGAAAAAGGTATTTCGTCCATGTATCCGATTCTGCTCGAACCACGGGAGGTGCCGCCGGTTTTACTCGGTACACTGGATGAAGAGCTGGGAGATGAGGGCGAGTTTTTGCTTGCGGATGTGCGTCAGAGCCATTTTCCTATGCCTGAAAATCGCCGGATAGTTAAGTTGCGCGTTTTTCAGGTTTTGCCCAAGAGCCGTACGCACGTCGCCAATGAGCCTCGTATCGGTCATGCCAATGCCGAGAGTGCACGGATGCTTCTTGGTACGGTGCCGGTCGAGGCGGACGGCTCAGCCTATTTCCGTGTCCCTGCGAGAAAGCCTTTATATTTTCAGGCTGTGGATGAAAACGGCAGGGCGGTCCAATCCATGCGTTCGGTAACGT
>CBDVBU010000126.1:0-9018 GCA_965372295.1 uncultured Phycisphaerae bacterium | reverse complement strand
ATCAGGCGCTCGATAAGCTTTCGATGCACGAGGTTCGCGATATTGCTCTATCGGTGAAAATCATGCCGGTCTTCGAGACGAGCGATAATGTTGCCGGCTATAGCATCCAGTCTCGAAAAGGGCTTATGCTTCACAGCCTCGCGGTTGCCTGTTGTGCTAAAGAAATCGCCGAGATTGCTTCGCCGCAAATAGACTCGGAGTTGGCGTACTGTGCCGGTTTGCTGCACGACATAGGAAAACTCGCACTGCAGGAGGCGATGCCGAAAAGTTTTATCCGTATTGTCGAAGAGGCCGAATCGGCGGAACAATCCTCCTGTGTTATCGAGCAGGAGCATCTCGGCTGCGACCACGCGATCATCGGCAAACATCTGGCTCAAAGATGGGGGCTTCCGAATCAAATTGCGCTTGCAATATGGCTGCATCACAGTGAAGTTGTCGCCATCTCCGACGAGATGCCTGAAGCAAATATTGCCGCGGCGATACAATTGGCCGATTCGATGTCACGGGAGTTAAATATCGGCTCCTCCGGCAGTTTCGATACGCCCGGGCCGCCGGAACCGATAGCCGAGTTCCTGGGGATAGAGATCGATCAGCTTCAGGAGATTCGTCACAGTCTTCCGGCGGCGCTCGGCCGGAGGTCCGCAGTGCTGGGCCTCGATGTACCCGACAACGTAACGGAGTATTGTCAGTCCGCTCACGCCGTCGCGGCACGTTTCGCTCGTCAGCAGGCGGAACTGTCCGATGAAAATCGCCGGCTTCAAAGCGCTTCGAGCCACCTCGACTTCGCGGCGGATTTTCTGCTGGGCGTCAGCCGGTCTGCCGCTGCAATAGATATAGCGGAAAACTTCGCCGCCCGCTGGCAGAAGTTCTATCAGACGGGGATGCTCTGCCTGTATCTGGCTCCGTCGAACGGACTTGAAACACTCGAAGCCGTAGTTGTGGAAAACCTCGCCCAATGCAGTATTGTCACCCTTGATGTCCCCGCCAATACGCCGGCCGTACCGAAAGCGATAGCAAACGACTTTGCGGTTTTGAACGCTCATGACCATATCGGCTGGCTGTTCGAGCAACTCCAAGCCGACTTCGACCGGAATCGAACCAAACTTCTGCCGCTGCTTTCCAACGGCAGGGCGGTTGGGGCAATCGCGTTCGAGCTTAATTATCCGGGTGACGCCGAATTATTCGCCGAAAGGTTCAGGACATCCGCCTCGATAGCGGCGATTGTTTTGGACATGGCGCTGGGGCGGCAAAATCAGCAGAATTATGCCGAGCATTTTGCGCGACTCATTTCAAAACCAGCTCCGGCGGCCAGCCCCCCGGATGCTGGGGTGTCCGACCGGATAAAACCGGCGGAGGACTCCCTGAACGCCCTGGCCGAAATGGCGGCGGGCGCGGCGCACGAGCTGAACAATCCGCTGGCAGTGATATCGGGCAGGGCACAATTGCTCGCTGAAGCGCAGAACGACCAGGAAACGAAGGAAATCTTAAAACAGATTTATGAGAATGCACGAGAGGCATCCGGGATTATCGAAGACCTGATGAGTTTCGCCGAACCGCGTCAGCCCAGGGCCGCCCGGACGGATGTTAAAAAAATGCTCGATGAGGCGGTGCAGTTGACCAGCAGGAAGACAAATATTGAAAGTCTCGATGTCAATATCGAGGTTGCCGGCCACGTCGAGAACGTTTTTATAGACTCGGCCCAGATTGTATCGGCAATTGCAAATGTTATTTCCAACGCCGTCGAATCTTACGGCGACAAATCCGGGCCGATAGAAATCACCGCCGGCACCGATGAATCGGGCGAGCTGGTGAAATTGACAATCAAAGATCAGGGCTGCGGAATGGATGCTGAAACGCTGAAAAAGGTGACTCAGCCGTTTTTCTCGGCAAAACCGGCGGGGCGAAAACGTGGAATGGGGCTTGCCTACGCCGCACGGTTCATACAAATAAATAAAGGCTTACTGAACATCGCAAGCAAGCCTGATAGCGGGACTACCGTGACAATTTATCTGCCCCTCGAATAAGTGCCGGTTCTTTAATTTCGGGATTAGCGGAAGTATCCGCCAAATGCTGCTTAATACAAATTGGGTTCAGTTCTTGCGCCACACTGTCATTCCCGCGAAGGCGGGAATCCAGTTTTTGTTCCATTCCGTAGTCTTAGTAAAGATTCGGCAGCCGGTTTTCAACGATGGTCATCGGCCAACTCGAACATGGCGAGGATTCGTTCAAGCGCATCATAAGGTGCAGTGCCGACGTCCACCGTCAGCTTATCATCCCTGTTGGAAACAGTTCTCACGTGTCCGGCGGCGAAAAGGATGTTGCTGGCCGCCCGCTGATGACTCGTTCGGGTTTTGACCTGGAACGCCGCCAGCGAAGGATGCGCCAGAAACTGCACGTCAGCTACCAATGCGGCAATTGGCCGGCCTTGGTTGTTCCGTCCAAGGTCACTCAGCCTTGTATGGGAGACCTTCGGCGTGCCGGTCAGCAGGGCCACGGATGCGTGGCGGTAATAAAAGTCACTCTGGGCCTGGGCCTGCCCGACCCTGGCCAGTTGCTCTTTGGCCTCGGACGGCTGGTCGGCGCCCGGGCAGAACAAGACCGTGGGCTGATGGGCGAGGTAGTCTTCCAGCAGCAATCCCAGACCCACGGGAGCGCCGTCTTCCAGTGACAGCAGGCTGGTGACGTTACCGGTCACCGTGTAGAAATTCGAGCCGGTGACAGGCCTGCCCGCAGGCCCGAAGGGGATCGTGTCGCCGAAGTCGTCGGCATAGAGATGGATCGCCACGCCCACTTGGCGAAGATTGCTGGCACAGGCCGCCCGGCGTGCCTGATGCCTGGCCTGAGACAATGCCGGCAGCAATATCGCTATCAACAGGCTCAGGATGGCTATCACTACCAGCAACTCGATAAGGCTGAAACCGTTCCGGCCGGAGTCACCACAGGTCGATGGGTAGCAAAGTGTGTGCATTTGGTTGACTGGACATCGGCCTTGTCGCTGTTTATATCCTCTGTTTCGGTACAAGCTATCTACTCCTCGACCACCATAGCCGGCAACGACTCTGCGAGGCGGACGTTATCTAAAACCCAGACCCCGCCGGGCACACCGGTCGCACGAATAGCCACTCCAATGGTTTTGTTGGCCCAAGCATCGTCGGAAAGCACCGTCGGTAGGTATAATGAGAAATCCTGCAACTGCGTCGGGGTGAAACCCGTTGCCTCAATCGTCTCAGACACAATGTCCATAAGTTTGGTTCCATCATGACAATAAAGCGCCAGTTCAAGTGTACCAACCGGCTCCAGGATCGACGGAGGGCGTCGGCTGGAAATGCCCACAGCGATGGTTAAGCGATAGTCACATCTTGCCTTGTAAGTAGCAGACAGGTACTGCTCCAGGGCATTACCTGCCTCAGAGAACAGATAAGCCAGTTGGTTACCGTCGGCATTGACGATATGATCAAAGCTATTCGGTTCCGGATTGGGGAACACGCCTGTGTTCCTGCTCAATCCTTCGGGATCGACGTCAATTTCCGTCCAGCCGTCTATATACGGCCACGCAGGAAAGGCATTGGGGTCCACTTCTGGTGCCTCGAAAGAGGCATTCTCAATCGGAATCGAAACAGGCGCCGACTCGATGAGGCGGACGTTATCCAGGTCCCAGAATCCGCCGGGCGCACCAGTTGCGCGGATGGCCACGCCTATGTTCTTGCCAGCCCATGCATCGCCGGGTCTCACCGTCGGCAGAGATACAGAGAAATCCTGCAGTTGCGTATAAGACTGACCAGTTGCCACAACCGTTTGATGGGCTATGTCCACCACGTCGTTCGCATCGCGATAGTAAAGTACCAGTTCGAATGTATCAACCGGCTCGGCGGCTGCCGGCGGGAATCTCCCTGAGACTCCGACGGCCACGGTCAGCCGGTATTCGCAGCCTACCTTGTATGTCTCAGCCAGGTCCTGCTCCAGTGCATTGCCCATCTGTGATCCGAGAAAGGCAAGCTGGCTGCCGTCGGCGTTGACGATATGATCGAAGCTGTTGACATCAGTATTGGCGAATACACCGGTATTGGTGCTGAATAGTGTATCGATATCGACCTCCGTCCACCCATCCACCAGAGGTACTGCGCCAAAACCATTAGGATCCACTACCGGGGCTTCGAACGAGGCGTTCTCAATCGGAATCGAAACGGGCGCCGATTCGATGAGCCTAACATTATCCAGGTCCCAGAATCCGCCGGGCTGCCCGGCTGCGCGGATGGCAATGCCGATGCTCATGCCGGCCCAGTCATCCCCGGCCTGAACTGTCGGCAGCTCCAGCGAGAAATCCTGCAATTGTATCGAAGACAGGCCCGTTGCCTCAACCGTTTGATGAGTGATGTCCACCACATCGTTCGCATCGCGATAGTAAAGCACCAGTTCGAGTGTATCGACCGGCTCGGCTGCTGCCGGCGGGAATCTACTGGAGACACTTACGCCAACCGTCAGCCGGTAGTTGCAGCCAACCTTGTACGTATCAGCAATATCCTGTTCCAGCGCATTTCCCATCTGTGATCCCAGGAAGGCAAGTTGGCTGCCGTCGGCGTTGACTACATGATCGAAGCTGTTGGGATCAGTATTGGCGAACACGCCGGTATTGGTGCTGAATAGTGTGTCGATATCGACCTCCGTCCAGCCATCCACAAGCGGTACCGCACCGAAACCATTGGGGTCCACTACCGGGGCCTCGAACGAGGCGTTCTCAATCGGAATCGATGCCGACAAGACCGGCATGGCGGCCCATGAGCCAAATAATATCAATACAAATAAATTGATAACGTTACGCATCATCCCTTATTCTCCACTCGCGGCGGATTTCTCCGGATGCCCCGGTTAGTGCCCACCTGGATACGGTTTAACTGACTCAGCTACGCCGCCGAGCCGCTTGTCTGAATATAGTATCAAGTATGCCTGAAAAATTCAAGGTTTCCGGCTATGTCAACTCTGATAAAAAGCCAGAATAACGGTTGAAATTCAAATTCCCCGATCAATAATCAACAAATTAACATATATCAACCACCTAACAGGCAAAAAAATTGAGTTTTTCAGTCATTCCTGCCATTACCCGGTACTAACGCGGAAAGGTTTAAAACGCGATTTAACGGATTAAAACGCCATTCAGGGCAAATTTCTATATGTGATGACTACTTATTTTTGTGCCAACCAGAATTCTTCAAAAATTATCCTTGACAGAAATATAGAGTATTTGGTATAAATAGATAAGCAGCATAAAAGAGTTTCCGTAGATTTTGACTTTAAGGCGTATTACGTATCCATAGTTCCTGGGCAAACCTGATGCGTTATCAGGAATGGGACAGAGTTGGAAATTAGGTAATACGGCAGGAAACGGAGGAGTGGTGTCAGGCGGAACATTTGTTTTTCGCCCGCATCTTTCTCAGCCAC
This sequence comes from uncultured Phycisphaerae bacterium, assembly GCA_965372295.1. GTDB lineage: Bacteria > Planctomycetota > Phycisphaerae > Sedimentisphaerales > Anaerobacaceae > JAFGPJ01. The sequence goes on along the minus strand of CBDVBU010000126.1, from coordinate 3,582 downwards.
ATACATTCGTGGCCCATCAATCTTGCCTGATTGGCAACTTTACCTATGTGCAACATGGAGGGTCAATGGCCAAGATCCTTCGGATCGAACGTTGACCTGACTCTTGTCAAAAACAGATTGTTTGTAAGGATACAACTTAAAATTTGAGGAGAAATATGATGAAAAAGAAGATGTTTCTAATTTTCTGTAGCGTCGCCTGTTTACTTGGCGCAGTTGACATTGCTCAAGGTGCTCCGGTATTCAATCCGGTCACTCATCATTGGTATGACATTGTGTCCTCAGGAGCCGACGGATCGTGGATCAATGCGGAGATTAACGCTAACGCTTTGGGCGGAAATTTGGTAACGATCAATGATGCTGCTGAGGAAGCATGGCTGAGGGCAACTTTTGGAACCGACACGCGCTATTGGATTGGCTACACTGACATGGCCTCGGAGGCAACCTGGGTCTGGTCGAGTGGTGAGCCTGTAACCTATGTTAACTGGGACGATTTTGAGCCCAACAACATGATGCCGCCGGCCATCGGCGAGGATTATGCCGTCATCAATTGGAACGCGGCAACCGGTGGATGGAACGACTGGGATCACCAAAGACCGGGCTATTACAACGTTGATGGTATTGCCGAAGTGATTCCAGCCCCGGGCGCCATTTTGTTAGGTAGTATCGGCGTAGGTTTTGTAAGCTGGCTGCGCAGACGCAAAATGCTGTAAGAACGTTACGGAAATATAATCTTGATAAGGCTGTGAGTTCAATACTTGCAGGCCTTTTGAAACCCCTGCTTTTATACGTTTTCCCTCCGAAAAGCAGGGGTTTCTTTTTTCTCTGACTTCCGCTAAAATCCCTTGTTTCTGATATTTGGTAGCAGTAGCTTGTTAATCGGAGATGTTTGGACGTATTTCAAGGCCAAGAACTGTTATATCGTCAACTTCGGTCAACTCAATTGTCTGGTTCTGCAAAACAGCACTTAGCGAGTCGATCATTTCGGTTATTGGTGAATCCTTGATATTGCAAAAGTTCCTGTCGAAACCAAAGCGGCCCTGGTCGTCGAACCTGCCTATGAAAGACTCGGCTCCATCGGAGTAGAGCAGCAGTTTATCGCCGGGTTGAAGCTGTACGGTTCCCTGAATGTATTCCGCCTGTTCGAAAATTCCCAGCAGTGAGCCTCTTATTTCCAGTTGTTCCGGTTGCTGACCGGACCTGATAAGAATCGGATAGGGATGTCCGGCACGCGCGTACGTCAGTTGCAGTGTTTTCGTATTCAGAAGACAATAACAACAGGTGGCAAACTGATAACCTGAGAGTTTTTGCGCGGTCATCCGCAGGTTAAGATTTTTCACAACTTCGGCCGGTGAGAATATACGATAATTGTTTTCGATGGTCTCTCGCATGACCAAAGCCTGCTTCAGGAAGATTGTCAGCAGAGCGGCAGGCATCCCGTGTCCAACTATATCAGCCAAATAGAAGCCTATGTGCTGCTCGTCGATACGGACAATATCGTAGATATCGCCGGAAACCCATTCGGCCGGCAAGAAAATCGTAGCCCACTGTACCTCATCGGTATTGGGCAATTTGGCTGGCAGAAAATCCTGCTGGACCAGGCCGGCCAAACGAAGCTGTTCTGCCAGGTTATCAGCTAACACTTTTGTCATAGCAAGTTGCTCCGCCAGTTTATTTTTGCATATTGGACTGACCTGCTGTGGTGGAATTGCAGGTTTTACCGCCATTGACGAACTGCCTTTTCGGTATGCGAGGTTGACGCTCACTCTTGTCCACAATTCATCTATGGAAACTGTCTCCATTGTACCGCCCACAGAGAAACTGGTATTTGTCGGTGACAGGGAAAAACTTTTAACAGGTACTTTCTTTCGGCCTGTCAGCAGAATCACCCCGATATGGACCATCTCGAATAACTCGATTATTCGAACCAATTGCTGCTGCGAAGCAACCGAGTCCTTTGTGTCAATAATGACGGTCCCTATCAAATCGAGTCTATCGCGAACCTCGGAAAACATGTCTATTGAAAGAATACGGTAAGAAAGCTTCTTCAACTTAAAAAGCCGTTTGATTTCTGAAGGGATATGGTCCTGATTAGTCATGTATAGAACATCAGTGAAATTTGCCGGTAGTTCAAAAGCACTAAATGATTCTGTTCTATCCATATCGTTTGCTTTCTTTTGCTGTGTTATAGGACATTGGGCTAATTTCAGAGCTAAACACGAGCGTAAGTTAATTTCGGCTTCTTAGAGACGGCACTTTGCTTTTTTCTTGCCTTTTTAAATATTGGAAGATTGGCGGAATTGAATAAAACAGGACCGAAGGAATTTGAAATCAGCCGGCGAATATAGCAGAGCCGATGCGAAGGATGGTAGCACCTTCTTCGACGGCGATTTCGTAGTCGGAACTCATACCCATACTCAGCTCGTTAAAATGCGGGCCAACAATTTTTTCGCCGCGTATTTCGACAAACAACTCTCTGGCCCGTACGAAACAAGCCCTGACAACGTCCTTATTATGGGTCAGTGGCGCCATAGTCATCAGGCCGGATAGCAATAAGTTCGGCAATGTCTCTATCTGCTCGGCCAAATGCGTTACCGCACCTACGGGGACGCCGTATTTTTGCGGCTCGTTGGAACAATTGACTTGCAAAAGCACTTTTGGGCGTGAATTTAACTTTGCTGCTGCTGCATTTACCTCTTCAGCCAGCCTAAGGGTGTCCACCGAATGTATCAGGACGGTTATCGGTAAAACCTGGCGCACCTTATTACGCTGCAGGTGGCCGATCATATGCCAGTTAATCTCTTTTGGCGTGGCCGAGTTGCCATCGGGCCCGTGTAGAAAATCCGCTACCTCGGAGGAGATTTTTTTCAGTTGCTGGACCCGATTTTCTCCCAGGTCGGTTATGCCCAGATTTATGACCTCTTTTACGGCCTCGATAGTGACGGATTTAGTTACAACGACAAGCTTTACCCCATCGGGATCTCTGCCGACGCGATTACAGGTAGAGTTAATCGTGCCTTTTATATGTTTTATTCTTGCAGCAATTTTTATCATAAAACAAGAGCCAGGAATTAAAATTCAGGATTCCATCCATTGTAAACCAAGGCTGTACTAAAAATATCAGCCAATAAAGATTTTTACCAGCATAAAATCTTCGGGACATAAATATTGACGGTTTTTTTTACCAGGGAAAATTCTCGTTGAACAGCAACTTTTTAGGACCAATCGGCCGCTATCGGCACTGATAGGTATAAGTACTTAAAACAACTGGCTTTGTGATTTCTGTCCGGATAATGTGATGTTCATAAAAAAATGGAAATAATCAATTTTAAACTTGCATTTTACGGCCAAAACTTGTATACTAATACTATTAAGAAATTGTGGGGTGGATGATATACACCTTGCGAATTTTCCAGGTTCTTTTGTTTTTTCGTTTGACAGGATTGTCTAAACGCATTAGTCTCCTGGTTCGTTCTTTAAGATAAAGAATTGATACCCCCTTAGGGGTTGATAGACCTCGGCGAGGCAGTGTGGTCCACCGGTCTCCCCCCCAGCCGGTCCCACCACCTCGCCCTTTTTATGCGC